>JBKJXJ010000236.1:0-2592 GCA_046716125.1 Candidatus Eiseniibacteriota bacterium | reverse complement strand
AGCGTGGCGCTCGGGTTCTTCGCCGCCGCGTTCCTGGCCGCCGTCGGGATGGCGTACTTCTACGATCGCCGCCTGGCCGCCGACTTCCTGCTCTACACGGCGTTGTGGATCCTGCCCATCTTCGCGCTCGTCACGGTGTTCCTCGAGCTCCTGCGCGACCGGGACGGTTTCCGGCTCTCGGCGCTCAACATCCCGGTGACGCTCACCCTGCTGCGCGCGGCGCTGGTGCCGGCGCTCGTGCTGTTCCTCGTCGAGGGGTACCTGGGCGCGGCGTTGATCGTCTTCCTGGTGGCCTCGCTGACCGACGTCGCCGATGGCTGGATCGCACGCCGCTGGAACCAGGCGACGCGACTCGGCGCGGTGCTTGACCCCCAGGTGGACATCGTCTTCACCCTGGGCCTGCTGTTCGGACTGGCCCGGGCGAACCTTCTGCCCGACTGGGTGTTCGGCCTGGCCGTGCTGCGCTACGCGCTGCTCCAGATCGGCGGATCGTGCCTGTGTGTCTTCATCGGCCCGGTGCGGATCTATCCCACGCTCTTCGGGCGTCTCACCGGGATCGTGATGACCGCGCTGATCGCGATGCTGATGCTGCTCCACACGCTGGGCGGACTCGTCCTCGAGCGTCTCGAGACCATCACGGTGATCGCGCTCGGCGTCATGCTCTCGGCCACCGTCATCCAGGTGCTGGTGCTGGGCTGGTACAACCTGCGCGTCATGACCGGTGCGGCCGGGGCCGCGGGCGGGCGTGTCGTGGGGGATGTCCGCTGGGGGGCGAAGTGACCGAGCCGGAGTCTCCCGGCGCCCTGCGTGGGGAACTCGCCCACTTCTTCCCGTCCGAGGTCCTGCAGCTCCTTCAGCTGGCCCAGGCGACCGGCCGGCTCGAGCTCGAGCGCTCGGGCGAGCGCGCCGAGCTCTACGTCGAGCGCGGGCGGCCGGTGTTCGCCCGCACCAACGGCGCCGCGGTCTCGACCGGGCAGATCCTGGAGCACCGCGGTGTCATCACGCGCGAGGCGCTCGAGCGGGCGCTCGCGCAACAGGGCACGCATCCAGGCCAGCGGCTCGGGGCGCTGCTCGTGGCCGCGGGCGCGATCTCGAAGGAGGAGATGCAGAGCGCGGTGAACGAGTCGCTGCGACGGGTCATCTTCGGGCTCCTGCTCTGGCGCGAGGGTTCCTTCCGCTTCCAGCCGGGCGAGATGGCGGGCGCCGAGGACGTGAAGCTCGACCTGGATCTCGATCGCCTGATCCTCGAGGGGCTGCGTCAGGCGGACGAGGCACGCGCGGGCTGACCGGCCGCTTCGGCCGCATTCGGCTTCCGCGCTCGCCGTTCCGATGCGCGGTCCCGGGCCGCATCCCGCTTGTGGCGCATGAACTCGGCGCCGAACACGCGCTCGGCTTCGAACTGGTTGTGCGCACGGCACAGGAGCCGGATTCCGCCGATGCTCGCCTTCCCGCCTTTGGCGTAGGGGTCGATGTGGTCGTACTGCACGTCCTTTCGCTCCTCGCACCGATGCCCCGTGTCGCTGGTGAACGTGCACCGGCCGCCATCCCGCTTCCACACCGCACGGCGGACGGCGTCGGGGATGTGGCGGCTGTCCACCTTCGAGTGCCGACCGCGGCGCGGCTGCTCGGTCTGGGCGAACTTGCGCTGTTCGAGCTTTTCCTTCGCGGCCCGGAGCGCGAACTTGATCACGGCCCCCATCTGCCCCGGCGGGACGTCATGGCCGAGCAGGTTCTCGACATCGCCCAATAGATCCTGGGTCTCCTGATCGACGGTGAGCTGCCAGCCGAACCGCCCGGGCGCCAGCGGGGTCACCACCGAAATGACAGGGTCGTCTATCCGCGCTGGCGCGGATGAATGTACCGGCGAGGTACAAACCTCGATGACCGGGCCCGCCACCACAGGCGACTGTCCCTGCGCCACTTGCGGCGGGGCCGGGAGAGCCATGGGAGCCGGGGGAGCCGCCGGAGCCGTGCCCAGGCTCGCGATGAACGTGGGCAGGTCGGGCTGCGGGAAGCGCTGGGCCAGCAGGAGCTGGATCTCGCGCTTGGTCTTGTGAAAGCCCGCCGCCAGCAGCTCCCCGGCGTTCTCCCCGGTCAGGTGAGGCGCCAGGAGCGAGATCCCGGTCAGGTGGAACCGGCCATCCGCCAGCGCCTCGAAGATCTGCGGGAACCGGCGGGCCGCCCGGGCCGCCCGGATCCGCCGGCAGGCGATGTCCTCGGACATCCGGAGCTCGCCGACACAGTAGTCGTACATCGAAGCGTAGCCGTCCTCGAGGTAGAGCTTTCGGGCGATGAACTCGGCGATATGGGCGACGATGAGGGCGGTGGTACCGCAGTCGGTGAAGATCAGCTGCTTCAAGTCATGGCGGAGCGTGGAGCTGGCGAGATGCCGCAGCGAGTAGAGGCGCACGGACGGATCTCCGCGGGGGCGGGTCGCGGGGGCGCAGTCCATTCATATCATGCGGGTTTTCGACGCTCGTAGAGCCCCATACGCCGCACATCTCGACCCGACGACAGAACTCTGGCGCGCGCTGTCGCGAGAGCTCTTCTGTTGGCAGCACGCGCGTCCTGGCGAGCGATGGCGGGAGGGTC
>JBKJXJ010000235.1:0-15449 GCA_046716125.1 Candidatus Eiseniibacteriota bacterium | reverse complement strand
ATCGAGCGACGCCGAGAGCGCGGCGCCGATCTCGTTGAGGACGCCCAGCTCCCGGTTGCGCGCCGCGAGCTGCTCGCGCCACGCGAACTCGTGGCTCATGTCGGTCAGCACCACGGTGAAGCGCTCGGTCGCGCCCATCCTTCGGATGGCGACGCGGTAGACGGGCGCCTCCGCCTTGCCTGTCTGGAGCGGAAGCAGGGTCTCGGCGCTCCCTTCGCGGCGCGCGCGCGCGAACACCGGCGCGACGTCCCGCCCGAACAGGCCGTCCAGGTCGAGCGGCAGTCCCTGCCGGGCGACCAGGTCGCGCGCGGCCTGGTTGGCGCGCTCGGTCTGGGCGCCGAACAGCAGCAGCGTCGGGTCGGGGAGGTATTCGATCAGGGATGCGTTGGTCATGGGCGCTCCGGGTGAGAAGGGGGTTATCGGCACGGAGCGCGCCGGAGTTCACCAGGAGCACCGGACAAACACGAAGGCCCCGGATCTCGGGATCCGGGGCCTCGCGCAGGTCGGGGTGCGGTCTACTTGAGGGCCGACTCCTTCATCGCCTTGGCGATGCGGAACTTGAGGACCGTCTTGGCCGGGATCTTGATGGCCTCACCGGTCTGCGGATTGCGGCCCATGCGCGCCTTGCGCTTCACGACGACGAGCTTGCCGACGCCGGGGAACACGAAACCGTTCTTGGCCTGCTTGGCCGCGAGCGTCGCCAGCTCTTCGAGGATCTCCACGCTCTGCTTCTTCGTGATCTCGAACTTGCCCGCGATGTGCCCCGCGACCTGGGACTTGGTCATCATCTTGCTCATCTTGCCTTCCTTTCCCTATGAAGGTACCCACGTTGTGGACGGACAGGCGCCATGCGCCCTTGCCGCCTCCGTGTATAGCAAGCGAAGCCGCGATTCCCAAGGGAAATCTGACCCCATGGGCCATCCCGCCTTGACTTGGCGCGGGTGAAACGGATGCATAATCCGGGCCGCTCCAGATGCGGTCGGAACGCTGGTCGGAGACCAGGTCGTCGCCGACGGGTCCCGGTAGGGCGCGTGAGCGACGCGACGACATCCACGTCGCGAGGCGCGCGATGCGTGAGGAGAGACCGGGTCGAAGGTCGGCGCGACCACCGACGCGCGGGTGTGCGCGAATCGCACCGCGCGTTCTTGCGCCAGCTTGGAGCTTTTCCTTCGAGCGCTACTCGACCCGCACCAGGCGCTGCCGCGCGGCCCCATCGGGTGTCGTCGCGCGCACGAAATAGACCCCCGCCGGGGCCCTCGCTCCGGTGGCATCCACTCCGTCCCAGGCGACCGGATGGCGTCCCGCTTCGAGCATCCCGGAGGCCAGCGTGCGGATCCTGCGACCACCGGCATCGAACACCGCCACCTCGGCCCGGCCCTTCGAGGCCAGCTCGAGCGTGAGGCGCACCCTGCCGCGGCTGGGGTTGGGCGCCGGAGCGGAGAGCGAGACTCCGGGCGCGCCACCGGCGCCGGGCGGGCCGACCGCGAGCGTGATCTGGCTCAAGTCCGCCTTCCACTGCGAGCGCCCGTGGGTCGCCGCGACCAGCGTGCGCGAGGGCGCGTGCAGGCTGAGGTCGAACACCGCGGTGAACGGGAGGCCGCTGCCGAGCGGCACCCAGACCACGCCCTGGTTCGGCGTCCAGTAGACGCCGACGTCGGTCGCGACGAACAGGTGCTGGGTGTCGGCGGGATCCACGACGACGTCGTTGAGCGGGACGTCGGGCAGGTCGCCGTCGATCGCGGTCCATGAGGCGCCCTGATTCGCGCTGCGATGGATGTGGGGCACGTGCTCGTCGCCGCCGAACCCCGAGTGGGTCACGTACACCACCTGGGCGTTCACCGGGTCGGCGGTCACTCGCGTCACCCAGCGTAGCGGCAGCCCGGCCGAGATGTCGGTCCAGGCCCCGCCGCGGTTGGTCGAGCGCCACACCTTGCCGTCGTCGGTGCCCGCGTAATAGACGCTGGTGTCGGCGGGCGAGATGTCGAGGGAGGTGATCGTGCTGTAGGTCAGCAGGCTGGAGACGTTGTTGGTCGTGAGATCGGCGCTGATGACGGAGTACGAGATGCCGTTGTTGGTGCTCCGGTAGACCCGCTGGCTGCCGACCAGGATGACGTTGTTGTTCTTCGGATTCATCACCAGCGGCGTGCTCCAGTTGAAGCGATCTGTCGTGACGATGCCGGTCGGCTGCGTCCACGAGCCGCCCGAGTTGACCGAGCGCCGCGGGCCGGTGCGACCGCAGCAGTTCTGCCACTCGGCGATGATCACGGCGGGATTGGTCGGGTCCACGGTACAGACGAACCCGTCGCCGCCGAGGATAGGGTTCCACGCGGTGGGCGAGCCGGTCGTGATGAGCGTGTTGTTGTCCTGTGTGCCGCCCAGCAGCCGCGCCGGGTTCGAGGGATCGATCGCCCCGGCGTAGAACTGGGTGATGTCGAGCGTCACCGCCTTGAACCAGGTCGTCCCCCCGACGACGGTCGAGTAGAAGCCGCCGTCGTTCCCGAGGTAGATCCGGTCGGGGTTGGCGGGGTCGATCCACATGGCGTGGTTGTCCACGTGGGCCGTGCCCAGGATGGAGCTGAAGTTGGCGCCGCCGTCGGTGGAATGCACCAGGTCCACGCCCAGGGCGTAGACCCGGTCGGGGTTGACCGGGTCCACCGCCATGTCGCCGAAGTACCAGCCGAACCCGCCGAAGATGCCGGTGTATCCCGCGACGTCGCGCCGCGTCCAGGTCGCTCCGCCGTCCAGCGTGCGATACATGCCGCGGCCGTTGTAGCCGCCGATGCTGCCGGTGATGATCTGGGCGTAGACGGTCGAGGGCCGCGAGGGGGCGATCGCCAGCCCGATGCGGCCGACGCTGTCGGTGGGCGTCGGCAGCCCGTTCTGGAGCCGCGTCCAGGTCGTGCCGCTGTTGACGCTGCGCCAGATGCCGCACCCGGGCCCGAACGCGCGCCGGTAGGTAGGGTGCCGCACGCGCTCCCAGGTGGCGCAGTAGACCGTCTCGGGATGCGCGGGATTGATGACGACGTCCGCGCATCCGGTGCTGTCGTTCACGAACAGCACCTTGGTCCAGTTGAGGCCGCCGTCCTCGCTGCGGTAGAGCCCGCGGTCCGCGTTGGTCGAGAACTGGGTGCCCATCGCGGCGACGAAGATGCGATTCGGGTTGGACGGATCCACGGCGACCCGGCCGATGCGCCGCGTCGCCTGGAGGCCCAGGTGCTGCCATGAGCCGCCGCCGTCGGTCGTGCGGTAGAGCCCCGAGCCGTCGTAGGTGTCCACCGCCGAGTTTGATTCGCCGGTGCCGCAGTAGACGGTGCTCGGGTCCGTCGGGTGGAGCGCGAGCGCTCCGATCGAGAACGTGAGCTCGCCGTCAAGGACCGAGGTCCAGTTGACCCCGGAGTCGTTGGACCGGAACACGCCGCCGTTGGCCGAACCGAGGTAGACGGTGGCGCCGCCCGGCACGACCGCCAGCGCGGTCACGCGGCCGCCGATGTTGTACGGCCCGGCCGGCTGCCAGATCACGCCGCTGCTGGTGGAGAGCCGCGCGCGCGCCGCCCTTGCCCGCCCGACCGCCGCGAGGAACGCCTCCTGGTTGATGCTCCCGCCGGGGAACGCGCGCTGGGCGAAGAACCAGTCGCTGGGATAGTGGCCCCCTTCATCCGACGCGGGCTTCGAGCGCGGAGCGTGGGGCAGTGCCGCGACCAGCGCGCCGCCGAGGGCGACGGCCGTGAGTGCGAACAGGCGGATGCGATGGGAGCGCCGTGTCGGCATGATGTCGAATCATAATCGGTCAGGCCGCTCAGTACCAGCGCGCCCACTCCCGCGCGAACTTCTCCTTGCCGCTCAGGCCCGCCCGGCTCGGGGGGTGGAGGGTCACGACCGGGGCGGGGTCGGCGAAGAAGTCGCCCTCGGCGAGCGCGGCCTCGCCCTTGCCGGTCTCGAGATAACAGCCTCCGCGGCCGTTGAACGGACCCGGTGCGCCGTTCGCGGGCGCCGCGCTCGCCAGGATGCGCGCGGCGATGGCGTGGGCCACAGCCTCGCCCTCGGCGCGCGCGAACACCCCCGCCTTGGGCAGCATCCCGCCGCCCGCGAGCGGCACGTAGGTCACATCGCCGATCGCCCACACACCGTCGAATGTAGTCGCGAGGGTATCGCGCGCGACCGGCACCCAGCCGTTCCCGCCCAGGAGTCCGCTCTCACGCAGGAATGCCGGCGCGGTGTGCGCCGGGATCGCGATCAGCAAGTCGAACGGCACGCGCGTGCCGTCGGCCAGCTCCAGCTCGCCCGCGACCGCGCGCGACGGCGGGCTGCCGGCCGGCGTGGACGAGGGCGAATGGACCCGGACCGGTTTCGTGCCGAACTGGGCCGTGATCCCGCGCCGCTCGTACAGCTCGCGCACCGCGGCGCCGATCGCCGGTCCCGCGACCGGCATCGGCTGCGGCTCGGGCGTGATGAGCGAGAGCGAGAAACGCTCCGGGCCGGGGCGCCGGCTCAGCCGCTCGTGGATGAGGAGCGCCGCCTCGTGCGGTGCCGCCGGACACTTGTAGGGCGGCGCGATGACGGTCATGAGCACGCGCCCGCCCGGGAAGGTGTCGAGTGCGCCTCCCAGGCGAAGCGCCGAGTCGAGCTCGTAGAACTGGTGGGCGACGCCGGCCGCGCCCGGCAAGGGCTCGAACGTGAGCCGTGCCCCGGGCGCCAGCACCAGCGCATCGGCCTGAACCTTGTCCCCCGCGACCTCGAGGACGCGACGGGCCGGATCCACGCCCACGACTTCGGCGCAGCGGAACTCGAGCCCGTGGCGCGTGATCGGCGAGAGCCGTCGGCTGACCTGCTCGGGGCGCCGACGGCCGGTCACCACCCAGGTGTGGCCGGCGCCGAGCGAGACCTCGGGACGCCAGTCCACGACCATGATGCGATGGGGTTCCGGCAGGAGGGCGCGCAGCGTGCGCGCCGTGGCGATGCCCCCGAATCCTGCGCCGACGATGACGGTTCGCGATCCGGCGGTCATCGTGGCGCGTCCTGGAGCTTCCATTGCTCGGCCATGCGGGCATCCTCCCTAAAGCGCAGTCTACCGCACGCGCCGCGTTCGCCTCGTGTACATTCTGTGGCCTCTGGCACCGGCGCGCGTCCCCTCGCCGCCGGGATGAGCCGCCAGTGATCGGTTCCGGAGGTGGTCGGCATGATCGTCATGAAGTTCGGCGGCACCTCGGTCGGGATCCCCGAACACTTCGCCGTCGCCACGCGACTGGTCGCCGCGCGCGCCGGGCGCGATCCGGTGGTGGTGGTGAGCGCGCTCGCCGGCCTCACCAATCTGCTGGTCGAGTTCTGTCGCAGCACCGTGGGCCGCCCCGAACTGGCACAGCAGGTCGAAGCGCGCCATCTGGAGTTCGCCCGCTCCATCGGCGTGCCGGCGGCCGTGCTCGAGCCGCTGCTGCGCGGATGGCAGCTCGAGGCCGCTCAATGGCTGCGGAGCAACAAGGTCCTGTCGGGCGCCGATCGCGATCGCGTCCTCTCGTTCGGCGAGCGTCTCTCGGTCGAATTGTTCGCCGCGGGCCTGCGCGCGCTCGGGATGGGCGCGACGCCGGTGCTCGCCGGCGAGGCGGGGCTCGTGACCGATGAGCGCTTCGGAGCCGCCCAGCCGCTGCCGGAGTCCCCGGCACTGATCGCGCGGCATCTCGCGCGCCATCCCGGCCACCGCGGAACGGTGCCCGTGGTCACGGGGTTCCTCGGCTGCACCACCGATGGGCGCATCACCACGCTCGGCCGCGGCGGTTCCGACTACAGCGCGGCACTGATCGGCGCGGCACTCGGCGCCGAGGAGATCCAGATCTGGACCGACACCAGCGGCATGCTCTCGGCCGATCCGCGCATCGTGCCGGAGGCGCGGCCGGTGGCGCGGCTCTCGTTCGCCGAGGCGAGCGAGCTGGCCTACTTCGGCGCCAGGGTGCTCCATCCCAAGACGCTGCTCCCGGCGATGGACCGCGCCATCCCGGTGCGCATCCTCAACACCACCCGGCCCGACGATCCCGGCTCGCTCATCACGCCCGCCGCCGAGCCCGCCGACTCCTCGTGGCGCGTCAAGTCCATCGCGTGCAAGAAGGATGTGACGGCGGTGACGATCGTCTCCACGCGCATGCTTCACGCGCACGGGTTCCTGGCGCGCGTGTTCGAGGTGTTCGGGCGCCACCACATCGTCGTGGATCTCGTGACCACGTCCGAGGTCTCGATCTCGGTGACCGTGGACGATCCCTCGCGGCTCGAGAGCGCGATCGCCGAGCTGGAGGGCGCCGGGCGGATCGAGGTCAAGCAGGGCCTCGCGGTGGTGGCGGTGGTGGGTGAGGGGGCGCCGTCCCACGTCGGGCTCGCCGGGCACGTATTCACTCTGCTCGGCGGCGTGGGTGTCGGGGTGGAGATGATCTCGCAGGGCGCCTCGCGCGTGAACCTCTCGTTCGTCGTGCGGGGCGAGGACGCCGACCGCGCGGTGCGGCTGCTGCACCGCGGGCTTGGGCTGGACATGGAGCGGGTCGAGGCGGCGGTTTCGAGCCTCAGCGCCGCGCGACCGGGATGACGAGCTTGAGACCGCTCAGGGTCTCGGAGAAGGCGATCACCTTGATGTCCACGAGGCCCTGAGCGATCGCCGCGGCGCGGATCATGTCCTCCTTGATGTGCGCCTGGCCCTTCGGCCACACCACCCAGATCGCGCCATCGCGCCGAATCGAGCGCTGCAGTGTCGCCAGCTTTTGGAGCGGTGCCGGGCTGTCCACGGCGAACAGGATCATCTCCGTGTCCTTGCGCGGCCGGCCCTCGGCGACGGCATCGGTCCGGGTGGCCAACTCGCGGCGGAAGGCCGGATCGTCCAGGCCCACGAGCGCCACGCTCATCCCGGGCTTGATCCCGAGCTTGTCGAGCCGGCTGCGCTTGGAGTAGCCGACGGCGGGCGCCGCCTTCGCCGGCCGTTTGGACGGGCTCACGCGAGCGCCCTCCGCATCGGCGACGCGAAGGACGCGGGGAAGACCCGGCCGAGCGTCACGTGGTCGGCGCCCACGAACGTGGCGAGCGAGCGCAGCGCCTCGGCGATCCCGGCGAGCGCGGCATCGCGGTCCGGCACGCCCCATGACGCGGCGGGCGGCGCGTCACCGCGGGCGAACCACCGCTCGAGGTGGATCGCCCGCACCTCGAGCCGGCGCTCCTGCCGATGTGTCTTGGGATCGAGCCGGCCGATGAGCTGGCCGTCGTGGAGGATCGGGAGCGTGTAGTAGCCGTGCACGCGCTTGTGTCCCGGCGTGTACACCTCGATCCGGTAGTCGAACCCGAACAGTCTCCGGGTGCGCTCGCGATACCAGAGGAACGAGTCGAATGGCGCGAGCAGCGCGCTGCCGAGGCTCGCCACCCGCCGACGTCCGGCGCGCGCGAGCGCGGGCAGATCCGCCGCGAGGACGTACCACGGCGTGGTCTGGCCGGCGACCTCGACCTCGACCACATCGCCCGCAGCGATCAGGGCCTTGAGCGCCTTCCGGCGCTCGGGCACGGAGAGGCGCGGGAAGGTGAGGTACCTGCCCAGGTCAGCGTAGGTCGCCGCACCCATCGCGTGCAGCGACCGGCGCACGTGCCAGCTCACGAACTCCTCGCGCGAGGGCAGGACGAATCCGGCGGCCTCGGGCATCACGCGCTCGGCGAGGTCGAACCGCTTCTGGAAGTGGCGGCGCGAGTGCACCATCGTGCGCCCGCTCATCCACAGGTAATCGAGCGCATGCGTCGCGGGCTTCCAGTTCCACCATCCCGCCTGGCCGCCGCGCTGGCGCGCTCCGGGCGGCTCCCGGCGGGTGAAGTCGGCGTTGCCGAGCGGACCCTCGTCGCGGATGGCCTGCTCGATCGCCTCGAGCAGCGGCTGATGTTTCTTCAGCCACCCGCCCCAGCTTCGATCGCGCCGCGAGTAGTCCATCATCACCCGCCGCCATGGCGCCTGGTGCCCGGCAGGCACGAGGCACGCCGCATGCGCCCAGTACTCGAACAGCAGGCGCTTCCGATAGGCGAGGCGCTCGAGGGTCGGGCGCGGGTAGGGACCG
The DNA here is from genome assembly GCA_046716125.1 of Candidatus Eiseniibacteriota bacterium. Lineage (GTDB taxonomy): Bacteria > Eisenbacteria > RBG-16-71-46 > RBG-16-71-46 > RBG-16-71-46 > WS-11. The sequence goes on along the minus strand of JBKJXJ010000235.1, from coordinate 7,386 downwards.
AACCGGTTCCAGAGCGTCAGGTGATGCGCCCGCTCGACCACGTTGATCGAATCGAGCTGGATGCCGCCCGCGTCCTCGGCGAAGCGCGTCAGACTCGCCGCCGTCAGTCTCCGCCCGCGCGGGCGCGCGAGGTGCTGGCGCTCGATGAAGAGCGCGGCCACCGCGCGCAGCGGGACCCGGGCAACGCTCACGCGCGCGGCCGGCCTTCCGGCGCAGGCCACGCCAGCGCCAGCACCTCGGCGAGGTGGGCCATGCGCGAGTCCATCCCACGCGCCCTGGCCCCGCGCTCCATGTGGAGGAGGCAGCCGGGATTGGAGGCCACGACCACGTCGGGCGCCACCATCGCGATGGCGTTCAGCTTGTGCTCGAGCTGGGCCTGAGCCATCCCGGGATGGGTCAGGTTGTAGACCCCGGCACTCCCACAGCACCAGTCGGAGTTGGGCAGTTCGACCAGCTCGATCCCGGGCATGCGGCGCAGCAGCTCGCGCGGCTCGCGCCGAACGCCCTGGCCGTGCGCCAGATGACAGGGATCGTGGTAGGCGACGCGCAGCGGTCCGGTGGCATCGCGCCCCGGCGTCGCGATCGGGGGCGGGTCGGGCAGCCCGACGGTGGCCAGCACCTCGGCGAGATCGCGCGTGCGCGAGGCGAACGAGGCCGCCGCCGGGGCGATGGGATCATCCTTAAGCAGGTGGCCCGAGTCGCGCAGGGTCGCCCCGCACCCGGCCGAGTCGGTGACGATGTAGTCGAGATGAGCGCCGAACGCCGCGACGTTTCGCCGGGCGAGATCGCAGGCCTCGGTCCTCAGTCCGGTGTGTGCGTGGAGCGCGCCGCAGCACGTCTGCGCCTCCGGCACCTCGACCTGGCAGCCCGCGAGCACCAGCAGGCGCACCGCCTCCTGATTGACGCGCGGGAACATGACCTCCATGACACACGAGGTGAAGAACCCGACCCGGGCCTTCACCGGGCCGGCGGGATGGAAGATGAGCGCTCCGCCCGCCGACTCCATTCGCGCTCCCTCCGGCAGCCGGTCCGCCAGACGCTCGAGCGATCGCTCGCGCCGCGGCGCCAACGCGGGCGTCATCGCGTAGCCCTGCCGGACGAACGCCGGCAGCCATCGGCCCGCGAACGAGGACCGCATGAACGCCGCGATCGGTCCCTTCTGACCGAGGCGCAGGAGGTCGGCCGCCAGGTGCATGCGTCCGCGATGTGGCACCACCGAGCGCAGCACCCACTGGCCGAGCGTGCGGAGCGGCGTGGCGCGCACCGCCCGGCGGTCGAGCTGGCCGCGTGTCTCCTCGAGCAGGCGGCCGTACGGGACTCCCGCCGGGCACACGGTCTCGCAGGCGCGACAGCCGAGACAGTTGTCGAGGTGTTCGAGCAGCGGGTCGCTCGGCGCGATCCGCCCCTCGCCCAGGCCGCGCATCAGGTAGAGCCGCCCGCGCGGCGAGTCGGGCTCGATCTTGAGCTCGCGGTAGGTGGGGCACGCGGTCAGGCACAGGCCGCAGTGGATGCACGTATTGAGGTCGTGCCGGCTGGGGGCGCCGTCGGCATCGAACCAGGACGTGGCGGGGGGCGCGACGGGGCGGGGCTCTATGCTCACGCGACGCAGCATAGCATCGCGACCATTTCGGCCGACGCTCCGATTGTGGCAGTCTCCCGCCCGAGCCCGCGCCGCGACGGGACTGCCATGACCCCTGCCCCCATCCTCTCGGTCCGCCAGATCAGCAAGATGTTCGGCGATCTCCGTGCCGTGGACGGGGTGAGCTTCGATGTCGCACCGGGGGAGATCCTCGGATTCCTCGGCCCCAACGGCGCCGGCAAGACCACGTCGCTGCGCATGATCCTCGAGATCACCCGCCCCGACGCCGGGCGGGTGGAGTGGAACGGTGGAGGCGCGCTTGACCGCCGCCGCGTGGGCTACCTGCCCGAGGAGCGCGGGCTGTTCGAGGACGCCACCGTGCTCCGCATGCTGGCCTACCTCGGCACGCTGCGCGGCATGGACGACCGCGCGGCGAGCGAGGCGGCCAGGCGCTGGCTCGAGCGTCTCGGGCTCTCCGACCGTGCCGGCCACAAGGTGGGGGCGCTCTCCAAGGGCAATCAGCAGAAGGTGCAGTTCGCCGGGGCGATCCTCCACGGGCCGGCGCTCGCGGTGCTCGACGAACCGTTCTCGGGACTGGACCCCATCAACCAGGAGCTGGTCATCACGCTCATCCGCGAGCTCAAGGACCTGGGGACAGCCGTGCTGCTCTCGGCGCACCAGCTCAATCTCGCCGAGCGATTGTGCGACCGGTTCTACCTCATCGCCCGGGGACGCGGCGTGCTCGAGGGGACGCTCGAGAGCATCCGGCGCGAGGTGGCGCGCGGCGCGGGCGAGGTGCTGCAGGTGGATCTCAGATCCACGGCCTCGACGGCGGATGGCGATGACCGCCCCGACATGCTGGTTCGCTCTGTGTTGCCCATGGCCGAATGCCGCGTGGAGCAGGGGCCCGACCGTCTGCTCCGGCTCGAGGCGGCGCTCCCGAACGCCACCGACCTGAGCCCCATCCTGAGTGTCCTCAGTGGCCGCTATGCGATCGAGCGCGTGCACATGCGCTCGCTCTCGCTCCACGAGATCTACCTGCGCGCCGTCCCCGCGGCATCGGCCGCCGAGGAGGCCGCGCATGTCTGACCGTCCGGACTGGGTGCCGGTCGCGCGCTGGGAGTGCCGGCGCACGCTGCTCCGGAAGGACTTTCTCTTCTCGGTGTTGCTCCTGCCGTTCCTCATGATCGGCGTCGGCTTCCTGATGGTGTGGTTCAAGACGAAGGACGAGAAGCAGGTCCACAAGGTGGCGGTGGTGGCCCACGATCCCTCCGGCGGCCTGCGCGAGCAGCCGCTGCCGGCGCGAAGGAGCTTCGAATGGGTCGTGCCCCCGGCCGCCGAGCAGGGCCGCGACGCGCTGCTTGCCGCGGTCCGGGACAAGCGTTACGCGGGCGCCGTCATCCTGCCCGCGGGATACGCGGAGATTGGTGGATTCGAGATGATCGTGCGGCGCAGCGCTCCCGGGTGGAAGCGAAAGCTCGAACAGGAGGTGCAGGCGCAGGCCCGACGCGAACGCGCGGCGACCCTGGGCATGGACACGACGGCGCTCGCGCGGCTGGACCGCGCGCTCGTGACGACCGAGGTGGTGGCGATCCCCGCAGGCAAGGTCTCCAAGCTCGACAAAGTCGCGGCGTTCCTGATCGTCATGCTGCTCATCGCCACGCTGTTCGTGAGCACCAGCTACATGGCGATCGGGATCACCGGCGAGAAGCAGGCGCGCGTGACGGAGGTGATCGTCTCGGCGATCGCGCCCCAGTCGTGGATCGACGGCAAGATCGTCGCGTACACGTTCATCGGCGTCGCGCAGGCCCTGCTCTGGGTCGGTGTCCCGGCGCTCCTGCCGCTGTTCCTGCCGATGCCGATGCCGACCGGCGTGAGCCCGGCGATGCTGTCGGTCGCGGCGGTCCTGTTCCTGCTCGGCATGATGCTCTACGTGAGCCTGTTCGCCCTGATCCTCTCCACCATCAAGGATCTCCAGTCCACCTCGAAGCTGCAGGCCTATCTCTACTTCCTGCCGGTCATCCCGTTCTGGTTCCTGGAGCCCGCGATCGCGAACCCCGATGCGCTCTGGGTCGTGATCATCTCCCAGATCCCGTTCTTCTCGCCGTTCCTGATCCCCGGTCGTATGACGGTGGGCGGTGTGGCGTCGTGGGAGATCGCGCTCGCGATCGTCCTGCTCGTGGCCGGCGTCTGGTTCCTGCGCCGCGCCGCGGGGGTGGCGTTCCGCGTGGCGATGCTCATGTACGGCAAGGAGCTCAGCCTGCCCGAACTGGTGCGCTGGGCGAAGCAGGCGTAGCGCGATCTAGCTTAGATGGCATGTCGTAAGCAATGCCGGTCGCGCTACCGCGCGCGATCCGCAGCGTATCCAGTTTCCGGTGTGTCGGCCAAAGCGCATAGAGTCGATCTGGTGGCGAAGTTGAGTCCTGCCAGCGTTCGAGCACTTCCGAATACCGAGGAGAGGATAGAGAGGTAGCCGGATACCTTGGGCTGGCTACTCCTGTCAAGCCATTTGTTGATGTTACCGAAGGGGGCATCGTCAAGCCGTTTGAGTTGTTACCGAGTCTGAGCGCTTCCGACGGCGCGCCATGGTCGCGATGCGGTCGATCTTCTTCTCGATGACCCGCGCGAGCCCGAACGGATCCGTGGTGGCCCGCAGCCGTAGCCGCTCGTTAAATCGAACCCGCTCGATGTTCCGACAGGCGCGGAGCCGGTCGAGCGGAGTCTGCGGGCGGTGGTAGATCCGCTTGAGCCGAGAACCGACGCGCTCCTTCGATCAACTTGCGCGCGTGGGTCCAGTTCTTCTGCTCGATGTGGGCGTTGTCGTCCTTCTTGTAGGGGCGCCCGCGGGTGAACTGGATCTGATGGGTCCGGCAGTAGCGCACCAGGTGGTGGTTCAAGAACTCGCTGCCGTTGTCGGAGTCGATGCCGCAGAGCGTGAACGCCAGGCGCTGGCGCATCTCATCGAGGGCCGCGACGATGCCGGTCTCGCCCTTGCCGAGCACGGCCCGGGTCTCGGTCCAAGTGGTGTGGATATCGGTGAGATTGAAGGAGTGGGCGAACTCGCCGTCGGCACGATCGCCGGAGTGGGAGACCCAATCGATTTCGGTGAAGCCCGGCCGCGTGACGTCCCAGTGATCGGTCTGGATCGGGATGTGGTGCTTGAGCAGGGTGCCGGGCTTGGTGCGACCGTAGATGCGGCGGCGCAGGATGCGCTTGCAGGACTGGAGCCGGCGGTCGATCTGGCACGGGCTGATGGCGCGCAGCTGGCGCTCGAGTTCGGCCGACAGCGGGGTGCGCTGCTTGAGCCACGGCAGCCACAGCGGCAGCATCGCCTTGAGGCGAACCGACCAAGGATAGCCGGCGGCTTCCCAGACCCTGGGCGAGCGCCTGAATGACGAGCCGGAAATAGCTGGGACCGCGGGACCGGCGGGGATGCGGATGGGGCCGGGGTCAGGGCCCGCGCAGCAACCGGATGGCGTGCTTGCGATGGCAGTCACACACGACAGAACTCGTCCAGGATCGACCCTTCTTCTCCTTCGAACTGCGCCGGAACCGCTCGTAGATGGCCCTGAGGTACTCCCGTCGTCCCATGCTGGTCATCTCCTGGGTCCCTGCACGGAGGGTAGGTGGGTAACAAGTCAAATGTCGCGACGATCGACCCCTGGGTAACATCTTACGCGGCGTGATGCGGATGGTTGACGCCGCCCGCGAGCGGCCCCGATACTGGGCCGACGCGTCCCCGGGGAGGCTTCGTATGGCCGCGACGCCCAGCATGCCGCACACTGCGCTCGAACCCCCATGCTTTTCGGAGTTGGTCCGTGATGCTCCGTCCGGCGAGCGCCTTGCGGCCGCCCCGCCGCCGCGTCTGCTTGATCGCGTGCGGTCGGCGATTCGCACCCGCCACTACAGCCGACGCACCGAACGGGCGTATGTCGGGTGGATCCGGCGGTTCATCCTGTTTCACGACAAGCGCCACCCGGCCGACATGGGCGGGCCCGAGGTGACGCGATTCCTCACGCATCTCGCCGTGGACGAGCACGTAAGCGCGTCTACGCAGAACCAGGCACTGAGCGCCGTGCTGTTCCTCTATCGCGAGGTGCTGCGCGTGGAGTTGCCCTGGCTCGATGATGTGGTTCGTGCCAAACGGCCGGTCCACCTGCCGGTGGTGCTCACCCGGGACGAGGTGGCCGCGATCCTCGCCGAGCTCCACGGCGTCGAGCGCATCATGGCGTCTTTGCTGTATGGCGCCGGCCTTCGGCTTCTGGAGTGCTGCCGGTTACGCGTGAAGGACGTCGAGCTCGCCCCGGGCGCGCGCGACGTTCGCCGCGGGCAGGGGGCCAAGGATCGCGTTGCGCCGCTTCCCAGGGCGCTCGTCGCGCCGCTCACGACTCACCTGGCACGCGTACGCGCCTTGCACCAAACCGACCTGGGTGCCGGCGCCGGCAGCGTCGAGCTGCCCGATGCGATCGAACGCAAGTACCCCCGCGCGGCGTGGGAGTGGCCCTGGCAGTGGGTGTTCCCTGCGACACGACCGTACGTGGACGCAGCGACGGGTCGGCGCCGGCGACACCATCTGCATGAGTCGGTGCTGCAGCGCGCCGTCCGCGAGGCCGTGCTCAAGTCGCGCCTCACGAAGCGGGCGACATGCCACACCCTGCGCCACTCGTTCGCGACCCATCTCCTCGAGGACGGCTACGACATCCGCACCATCCAGGAGCTGCTTGGTCACCGCGACGTCAGCACCACGATGATCTACACGCACGTGCTCAACCGCGGCGGGCGCGGCGTGAGGAGCCCCCTGGATGGCATGGCGTGAGCAGCGCCAGTCGCGCTACCGCGCGCGATCCGCGGCGTATCCGGATACCGGACCGTCGGCCGATGGGCGGAATATCGTTCTGGTGGCGAGGTTGCGCCCTGTTCGCCTTCGAGCAGTTCGGAATAACGTGGCGGGAATCGAGGCGGTACCGGGATACATTGGGCTGGCTACTTTGAGTTAGGGGCTGGATTCAAGAGCGTATAAGAAGCAATCGAAAGGAGGAGAGCCATGGAGTACAAGGATCCAATCACGGTATCACCAAACAACTACCGCCTGCTCCTCGAGGACGGGCACTACCGGATAGTGGAAATGTGGCTACCCGCCGGTACCAGCGACATCGAGCATTCGCACCCGAACGAGATGGTGTATTTCATCACCGGCGGTAAGGTGCGGATTCATCTTCCCGGCGCGGAGGCCGTCGAGCTGGAGATACCAGACGGGTACACCATGAAGCACGAGCCTTGGACGCACCGTGTAGAGAACATTGGAACCACGGACATCAAGGCAATCCTGTTCGAGCGTACGTGAGGACAGGGACGGAGTTGGGGATAGTCAGAATTGGGCGCGTGCCGGGTGGGGTGTCATCCAGGCGTGGAGCCGGTGCGAGGCGTCTCGTGATCATCCTTGGCGGGTGTGGAGGTGCGGCGGGCCCCCGCGAAGGCTGGAGCGCGCCCCAGGGGTGGCCGGGGCAGTCGCCCAGTTGGACGGCTGGGGTGGTGGATAGCGGGCACGTGGGCACGGGCGGGGCACAAGAGCCAGTGGGGGCCAGGGCGTATCCCACCATGAGGCGTGGTGCCGATCGTGCCCCTAACAAGCGGCTGCAAGCGACGTCCAGAAGCGTCCGCTACGCTCCCGCTTCTGGACGCGCCTGAGCCGCAGCGTTAGGCCGAGACGGACTGAAAGTCATCGTGTAGGGAAAGACCTCAACGGAGGGATCCGATGCGGCTGTCGATCGCGCTCGTCACTCTATGCATCGCGACCAGTCCAGCTC
>JBKJXJ010000234.1:0-17724 GCA_046716125.1 Candidatus Eiseniibacteriota bacterium | reverse complement strand
GGGACGTCGTGCGTTCATCATCACTCCGGACGGCGGGTGGCTCGAATCTGGCCCGGACTCCGGGCGGCCGCGCGGGGAGCGGCGCCAACCGGAGGCCCAAACGGCCCTCAAGCATGCACGTCGACGGGGGTCGCGGCAAGCCGGGGTCGTCCGGCTGCGGGGCGCGGTCGAGCGCCTCGGATATCCTCGTTGCGAACGACAACCCCACCATGCACTACGCCGGGTTTCCCCAAGCCGGCCGGCGGAAAGACGTCGGGCCCGGGCTTGCGCCCGGGCCCGCTCGTTTGATCGCTGTGTTCCCGACGGACTAGAAGTCCTCGCCGCCGTAACCGCCACCGCCGCCCGGAGCCGCCGGCGCCTTCTTCTTCTCGGGCACCTCGGTGACCAGCGCTTCGGTCGTGAGGAGCAGCCCCGCGACGCTCGCCGCGTTCTGCAGCGCGGTGCGCGAGACCTTGGTCGGGTCGATGATCCCGGCCTCGAACATGTCCACGTACACTTCCTTGTCCACGTCGTAGCCCGTGAACTTCTTCTCCTTCTTCACGTGCTCGACGATCACCGAGCCCTCGACGCCGGCGTTCTCGCACAGCGTCCGCAACGGCTGCTCCAGCGAACGCTTGACGATCATGGCGCCGACCCTCTCCTCGGCCGGGAGCGTGTCCGCGAACTTCTCCAGCCCCGGCAGGCAGCGCAGGTAGGCGACACCGCCACCCGGGACGATGCCCTCCTCGACCGCCGCGCGGGTCGCATGCAGCGCGTCCTCGACACGGGCCTTCTTCTCCTTCATCTCGGTCTCGGTCGCGGCACCCACGTTGACCACCGCGACGCCGCCCGCGAGCTTGGCCAGACGCTCCTGCAGCTTCTCGCGATCGTAGTCGGACGTGGTGTCCTCGATCTCCTTCTTGATCTGGCCGATGCGGCCCTGGATATCGGCCTTCTTGCCGACACCCTCGACGATCGTGGTGTTCTCCTTGTCCACGACGATCCGCTTGGCGCGGCCGAGATCCTCGATCCGGACGTTCTCGAGCTTGATGCCGAGGTCCTCGGAGATCAGCTTGCCGGCGGTGAGGACGGCGATGTCCTCCATCATGGCCTTGCGGCGGTCACCGAATCCGGGCGCCTTGACGGCGCACACGGCCAGCGTGCCGCGCAGCTTGTTGACCACCAGGGTCGCGAGCGCCTCGCCCTCGACCTCCTCGGCGATGATGAGGAGCGGCTTCGCCCGCTGCGCGATCTTCTCGAGCACCGGGAGCAGGTCCTTCATGTTCGAGAGCTTCTTCTCGTAGAGCAGGACGAAGGCATCCTCGAGGATCGCCTTCATCTCTTCCTTCTCGGTCACGAAGTACGGCGAGACGTAGCCCTTGTCGAACTCCATGCCCTCGACCAGGTCGTAGGTCGTCTCGATGGACTTGGCCTCTTCGACCGTGATGGTGCCGTCCTTGCCCACCTTGTCCATGCACTGCGCGATGATCCTGCCGATCGACTTGTCGCCGTTGGCGGAGATGGTCGCGACCTGCTCGATCTCCTTGTTCTCCTTCACCTCGCGGCTCAGCTTCTTGAGCTCGGCGACGACGGTCTCGACGGCCTTGTCGATGCCGCGCTTGATCGCCATCGGCGAGGAGCCGGCGGTGACGTTCTTCAAGCCCTCGCGGAAGATGGACTCGGCCAGCACGGTCGCCGTCGTGGTGCCATCACCGGCGACGTCCGAGGTCTTGGACGCCACCTCGCGCACCATCTGGGCGCCCATATTGTGATAGGGCTCCTCGAGCTCGATCTCCTTGGCCACCGTCACGCCGTCCTTGGTGACCGTGGGCGAGCCCCACTTCTTGTCGAGCACGACGTTGCGGCCGCGCGGTCCAAGGGTGATCTTCACCGCACGGGCGAGGATCTCGACCCCCTCGAGGATCCGCTGGCGGGCCTGCTCGCTGAACAGCAACTGCTTCGCTGCCATGATGCCTCCTGACGTGTCGTCGCAAAGCCCGGCGGCCGCTTGAGGCCGGCGGGCGCGTGAGGTCGGTTACTTCTTCGTGGCGGCGAGGATGCCCAACACATCGTCCTCGCGCAGGATGACGTACTCGGTGCCGTCGATCTTCACTTCGGTGCCGCTGTACTTGCCGATCAGGACACGATCGCCCTTCTTGACCTCCATGGCGATGCGCTTGCCCTCTTCGTTCATGCGGCCGGGGCCGACGGCGACGATCTCGCCCTCCTGCGGCTTCTCCTTGGCGGTGTCCGGGATGATGATCCCGCCCTTGCGGGTCTCCTGCTCCTCGATCCGACGGACCAGGATGCGGTCCGCGAGAGGCTTGACGTTCATGTGCTCCTCCTCAGGTGGTTCGCGCCTGTGTGGCGCGTTTCGACGGGAATGTGCTCGAGGCCGGCGCGGTGGCCGAGTCCGAGAGGACGTCGTGGCCTGCCGACACACGGGTGAACCTATTTCATCCCGGCTCGGAGCGCAACAAGACCGGATAATGTGTTGTTGCCGTTGGCGTTGCGTCGTCGATTCGGGCGGTGCTCAGCGCGCCGATGCCCAAATGGCACAATCGCGCTGGCACTCGACGGCAGGCGCCGCCAGGACTCGGCGGGCCGATCGGAGACCGCTCAGGGGGTCTGCGGTTCCTCGAACAGGGCGACGCGGGGCGCGCCGTCCAGGTAGCCGATGCTGACCGTGCCGGTCGCCTGCACGTTCTCGTGCAGCGACGGCCGCCGGGTCCGCGAGTAGACGACGATGGTGTCCCGTCCCTGGCGCAGGTTGAACACGAAGCTGCCGCCCATCGCGAACCCCTCGCCGGCCTTGCCGCTCACCGCGACGCGCCGTCCGTCGAAGGCTTCGGGATGCTGGCGGATCCGCGAGAGCGAGACGCTCGCCTCTTCGCGCGGGCGGAACACCGATATCAGGAACACCGCCAGAACCAGGACGCCACACGCGCCGAGCACCAGCGGCGTCGGCAGCGCACGGGCCCGATCGAGCCACACCTCCCAGACCGGCGGCTCCTTGGCGAGCGGCCCCGCCGGGGCGCCCGAACCGTCATCGGAACCGGGCTCAGGGGTCGTCCGCGATTCGCCGATGGAGTCATGGCCGCGCGGCACCATCGCATCCTGGGCGAAACCCTGGAACGATTCGTCCGTGGCCGTCGCGGGCGGGGACACCGGCTGCTGCCGCAGCTTCGGCACGCTGCTCGCCGCCGCCTTCCAGGGGCTGGCGCCGCCGTCAGGCTCATCGCTCGGACGCGCCTCCTGCACCGTGGGCGAAGACGGCAGGGTCTCCGCATCCGCGACCGTCTGGGGCTCTCGCGCGGCCGGCGGAAGCACCCTGGGCGTGGTCGCGGGCCGGTCCTCGAAGGCGTCCGGATCGTATGGGTTGCGCAACTCCAAGTCTGACATGATGGGCGCTCGGGGCCGGGGAGGGACTACCGGAAGATGTCGTCCCGGGTTATCGGCAGGCGGGCGCCGCGACTTTGCACCGCCCTCGAGGACTCAGCCCAGGCCGTATTCCTTGACCTTCCGGTACAGCGTCCGCAACCCGATCCCCAGCATCGCCGCGGCGCGCGGCTTGTCGTGGCCGACGTGCGCGAGCGTGGCGGCGATGAGCGCACGTTCCACCTCCTCGACCGTCATGCCGGGGGAGATCTCCGCCCGACCGTGCGCGTCCCCCCCGCCGCGCAGCGCCTCGGGCAGGTCCGTCAGATCGAGCGGGCGCCCGCCGGGGGCCGAGACCATCATGCTCTCGATCGTGTCGCGCAGTTCGCGGACATTGCCCGGCCACGCGTGTCGCTCCAGGCGCTCGAGCACGCCGCGCGTGACGCCCTTCACCCTGCGGTGATGCCTGCGATTGGCGTCCTTGAGGAATCGTTCGACCAGGCCCGGGATGTCCTCGCGGCGCTCGCGCACCGGCGGCATCGCGATCCGCGCCACCGCGAGCCGTCGGAAGAGATCCTCGCGGAAGCCGCCCTCGCGCACCGGACCGTCCAGATCGGGCGTCGAGCCCGCCAGGAGTCGGACGTCCACGCGGATCGTGGTCCGCCCGCCGACCCGCTCGAAGTCGCGCTCCTGGAGCAGGCGGAGCAGCCGGATCTGAACCGCCTGCGGCGCGGCGGCGATCTCCTCGAGATAGAGCGTCCCGCCGTCGGCCCGTTCCAGACCGCCCGGGCGCGCCGGCTCCTCGGGCTCCTCGACGCCGAACAGCTCGCGCTCGAGCGCACCCGGATCCGCGGCAGCGCAGTCGATCGCGACGAACGGACCGTCGCGCCGCGGGCCGAGGGCGTGGATCGCCCGCGCCGTCCCGCCCTTCCCGGTGCCGGCCTCCCCTTCGATCAGCACGGCGGCGTGGCCGGTCGCCAGATGACGGACCTGCTCGACGATCCGGGTGATCGCCCGCGATCGGCCGATGAACGGCTCGCCGCCCGCCGCCCCCGCGAACCCGTCTTCCAGCTCGGCGACGCGGTCGAGGAGGCGCCGGTGCGACAGGCCACGCTCGAGCGCGGCGAGCAGCCGCTCGGGATCCACCGGGCGCGGGAGCACGTCCCATGCGCCCTCGCGCATCGCTTCGGCGGCCCGGCGCATGCCGGCGCCGGCGACGGTCAGGACGACGCAGGCCGCCGGGTGATAGGCGCGCAGCCGGCGCACCAGTGACACGGGGTCGGGCCGCGGCCCGCGCATCCCGACGATCAGGCCGTCGGCTCTCGCTCCGCCGAGGGCGCGTCGCACGCCTTCAACTTCCCCGGCCGTGACCGCACGCATGCCTCGCGCGCGCAGCCGGGCGAGCAGCGCCGTGGTCGATGCGCTCGCGCGATCCACCACGACGATATCGGGGCGCGTGGCGGACATCGGACCGAACGACCCGCCCGCCGCGCCCGGAGTGCCTTCCGGCCGTCCGCGGGCCGACCGCTACTCGAGACCCTCGAGGGCGGTGATGAGCGCCTCGATTCCGGGGATCTCGGCATTCGTCGGGCTGACGTCCTTATAGGCGATGCGGCCCTGACGGTCGATCATGAACACCGCGCGCCCCGCGGTGCCGGCGTCTTCCTTGAGGACGCCGTAGGCGGCGCTGGTCTGGCGCTTGAAGTCCGAGAGGAGCGTGAAGGAGAGTGAGAGCTTCTCGGCGTACGCGGTGTTCGCGTAGTGGCTGTCCACGCTCACGCCCAGGACGACGCCCCCCAGGGCGGTGATCCGGGCCAGCTCGCGCTCGATCATCGGCAGCTGGTTCGAGCACACCGGGGAGAACGCCAGCGGATAGAACACGAGGATGACGTTGTTCCGGCCACGGTACTCCGAGAGCGAGACGATCTGGCCGCCCGGGCCCTTGAGTATGAACTCCGGCGCCATCTGACCGACCTCGAGCGTCGCGGTTTCGACCACAGTGCCCCCGGATGAGGATCGTTTGGAAATGTCGCGGCGCCTCAGCGCACCGCGCTCTGCCGCATCACGTCCTGGCTCGCCGCCGCCAGCTCCGCCAGCGACCGCACGCCGCGCTCCGACTCCCACCGCGCGCTCAACGCCAGGAACAGCCGCGCGGTCGTCCGTGCGTCCCCGAGAGCGCGATGCTGCGCCTCCTTCGGGAGACCGAGGCGGGCGGCGAGCGCGCCGAGCGAGTTGCCGCCCGGACCGCCCAGCCCGCGCGCGAGGCCGAGCGTGTCGATGATGGGATTGAGCAGCGGCGGCTGGCCGGCCTGACGCAGGAGCGCGATCAGGAACGGAAGATCGAAGGGCGCATTATGGAAGACGAGCGGCAGGTCCGCGCAGCGCCGGCGCAGCTCGGCCGCCACCGCGGCGGGAGGCGGCGCCTCGGCGACCATCGCGTCGGTGATGCCGTGGACCGCCGCCGCGTCGGGCGGGATCGCGCGACCGGGCCGCATCAGGCTCGACCAGGTCTCGCCCAGCCCCGTGTCGGCGACCGCGACCGTCGCGACCTCCACCAGCACGTGGCCCTGGGACGGATCGAGGCCGGTGGTCTCGGTATCCACCACCATGACCGGCTGTCCGCTCAGCAGTGACATCCCACCTCCACGACCGTCCCGGCTAGGGGAGGACAACCCCGCCCGACGCGGGCCGCTCCGAGAAATCCTTGAAGCTCACGCCGCGCTCCATGTGCCCGTCGCCGATGTAGCGCAGGACTTGAAGAAATTGCGCCGACTCGACATAGCGCGGGACGGTGACCATATGGCTCCCGTCGGGGTGAAGGAAGATCGTCGTCGGATAACCGCTCACCCCGAAGCGCGCGGCCAGTGAGCGCGAGGTGAACGCCTTGCCTTCGTAGCGTGCGGCGTCCGCCGCCTCGGCGTTCAGGGTGACCACGACGAAGTGCTCGTCGAGATATTTCCGGATCTCGGCGCGGGAGTAGACATCGGCTTTCATCCGGCGGCACCAGCCGCACCAGTCGGTATAGACGTTGACCAGCACCGGCCGCCCGGACGCCCGGGCTTCGTCGAGGCCGGAATCCCAAGTGCGCCACGTGATCGCGGGTGTCGGCGCGGCAGCGGCCGGGAACGCAGGCGCGGCGGAGAGCGCCACGATCGTGAGCAGAAACGACCAACAGAGGACGACGTATCGCAAGCGGGACCTCGGGGATGGCGGGAGCGCCTCGGTGAGGAGCGCCGAAAGGCTAGCACGCCCGCGAACGGGGCGACAACGCCGCGGGCTCGTAATTGCGCCAAGGATCGAGGCGCCGCGGTATGCCCGACCCGCGGCGCCTCGTCTGACCACGCCCTCGTGAGCTCTACAGCAGCACCATCTTCCTCTGGGCCCGGAACGACCCGGCGACCATGCGGTAGAAGTAGATGCCCGGCCGTACCCGAGCCCCTGACGCGTCGCGCTGGTCCCAGGTGACGGAGTGGAACCCGGCCGGGAAGGCGCCCCCGGCGAGCGTGCGCACCACACGGCCCTGGGCGTCGAACACCTCCAGGCGCACCGGAGTCTCGGCCGGAAGTTCGAACCGGATCTCGGTCGTGCCGGAGAACGGGTTGGGCCGGTTCTGGCGCAGGGCGAACGCGGTAGGCTTGGCCTCGCCGTCACCCACCCCTCGTCCCCGGAAGCCCTGGAGATCTCCGGTGCTGCCCGCGGGACCCACGACCATGAACCAGGGTGGAGCGGAATCGTAGGCCGCAGTGGTCGGCGCATAGCGCAGCGTCAGCGTGTCGCCCTTGCCCAGGCCGGCACTGTAGCCGTCTGAGGCCCCGAGCGAGGCGGTGAGGTCGCCGTCGCGTGAATGTCCGGCCGCCGCGAGCGTCATCGCGTTCGCCGTGTTGGCGCCCCCGGGTGCCACCACGTTCCAGGTCTGCTGCAGATCGTACGCTCCGAAGAAGATCAAGCGAGTGGGGCGGCGCAACGCGCGCAGGCCAAAGCGCCAGCCCGCCCCGGGCAGAGCGAGACGCGCACGTTCGCTCCAGCCGGACTCGGCATCCGGCCCCTGGAGCACGATGCCCGAGAAGCCATCGCCCTCCAGTGCTGCCTGCTCCTCCGCTGGCAGGTAGTGCACCGACCAGCGCGGAGCGAGCGCCGTCCCCGCCATTTCGACCACGAGGGCGACGTGGGTGGAGTCCCGCTCACCAGGCCGGGCGAACGCGGGTTCGGCGCGGCCCGGCTCGGCCCCGGCCACCGTTGGCCCCACCTCACGAGCGCTCATCTCGCCGCCACCGCCGCCGCACATGGTGGTGGTCGAGGGCACATTGCTGATCGGCGACCAGTTCCCGCCTACGTCCTTCGACTTGATCGCGAACCAGTACGGGGTGCATGACGACAGCCCGCCGATCTTGTGTGTCTGAATCGTGCCCGGCGCGGCCGACGGTGGCACATCCCACGCCCGCGAGGAGTACCCGAAGTTGGCCTCGGTGATCGCGAACTGTGCGTAGCGCAGGTCGTACTCCACGGCCGAGGGCCCCCCGCTGGCCCCCGGGGCGGTCCAGGTGAGCCAGACCAGGTCGCTCCCGACCACGTCCAGGTTGAGGTCCGCGATGGCGGCCGCGCTGACCGCGATCCGGACCACCTTGGTCGCCACACCGCCCGAGCCGTCCATCCTTCGGAACACGACGAAGTGCTCGCTCATCGGCGGGCCGGGGTTGGGCCAGGTGAAGCGATGGGTCCCGGGATTGAAGGTGGCCCCGGGCGGAAGGTAGCGGCTCGGGGCGTCGTCGGTGATCGCTTCGCCGTCAGGGTCAGGCGCCATCCAGACTTCCATCTCGAATGTCGGACCGGCCGGAATGGTCACGTCCGGCAGGAACGGGATGGTGGGTGCGTGGTTGTAGCTCACCTGGCCGATGAATACATCGCGGTTGGCGGAGGTGGGATTGTTGGCGGTGTTCTGATTCGAGCTGTAGGCGATGCGGGTGCCCTCGGGTGACCAGCGAGGCTGGAAGAACTGCGCGCCGGTGCGATAGAAGCGAGTCTGGGTGTCGTTCGCCAGCGTGTCGCGGAGGGCGAGGCGGACGAAGGGAAACGTGGGCTGGGGGCCGGTGCATCCAGATGGAATCATGACCCCCGCTTGCTCGGCCAACAGGCGACCCTGTCCGCGATGGAAGTCGAATGACTTCGCCCCCGAGAGCAGTGCCGGGCGTGCGATTGGCGTGCCGCCATCGGCGGGTACGGCATAGAGTGAGCCGTTGCGGGCGAAGTATACGAAACGGCCGTCGGGTGACCAGCGAAGTGAGCCTTCCCCGCCCATGGGAGTAAGGTCCGCCAAGAGGATGTCCCCGGTCCCATCGAGGTTGATGCGTCGCAACTGCCGCATGTTGAGAACCTGGGGCTCATTCATTTGGCCCGGGTAGGAGCGGATGTACGCGATGCGCTGGCCGTGGGGCTCGAACGCCGGCGACGCATCCGAAAGTCCCTGACCCGAGGTGATCTGGCGCTGCACCTGCGTCCAACGGTTGACGACCCAGATGTGACCATCGCCGGAACCGCCGGGAGCCTCCCGGCTGAAGGCGATCCAGTCGCCCCGGGGAGACCAGTCCGGCTCAGCGCGAACTTCCGTCGTAGCCGGGGTAAGAAGCAGTGGCGAACCGACGTCGACTGGCTTGAAGCAGATTCCCGAGAGTCCGCTCACCGCGTCCCGGCACACGTAGGCGATCTCGTCGCCCGCCGGTGACCAGGTCGGCGACTCGTCGATCAAGAGCGGATCCGCCATGAAGGCGACCGGATTCGGGTCCTGATACGGTGCAGTGCGGAGCGCCAGACTCAGCCGGTAGGGGAGGATGCCTTCAGACCCCGCTTGGCCACGCAATCTGGACCACCCCCCGCCCGGTCCATCGCCGAGCGAGATCACGACCACTGCGGCATTGACGGTCGTGCCGAACCCCGGCAACACGAGCTCCAGCCCGCCCGCCACGCTGTCCGCATCCACCCAGATCGGCGTCAGCGCCTGCACCGCCCACTCCGGGTGCGCCCAGAGTTGCCCACTGCTAAGGGAGTCGGCCGGCACCGAATAGCCGACCACCGAGGCCATGAGGCGGACGTCTGTGATAAAGGTGGGTGGGGGAGGATCCCCGCCAGGCTGCACTACACACCGATAGATCCCCTCCGGACTGACGCGCACGACCAAATCACGGACGGTCGTGCCCAGCGCGGGATCGGCGCGCACGATCCAGTATTCCGAGCCGAAGGGTTGAAGGGACATGGGGAATGAACCTGCAGCCGAGTATCGCGTGCCGACCATCGTGGTTTCGCGCACGGCCATCGTCGGCCTCGCGATGATCTCGGGCGGGGTCACGTGGACATCGTCGCCGCTATTCCCGTTGCGGTTCTGCCACGCTCCCGCGTTGTCCTTCGGCGTGAAACCGAACTGCGGTGGATAGCCATACTGGCCGGCGGCCAGCGAACTGTTATTCACGAAGTTCGCGACGCGCCAATTATGAATCAGTAGCTGCAGGCGGTCGTGGCCGCTGAGCGACACGCCGGGTGGGTGGAAGTACGGTTTCAGCGTCGGGGAGCACTCGGCGCAGATCGCGTCTGAGAGCAGGGGCGCCAGCGCGTACAGGTGGCGGTCGCCTTTGGCCCAGCGGTAAAAGAGGTCGTCCTGGAAGCCGGTGAGCGTCGGCGAGGTGTCGATGCCGCGGAAGTTGTATGCGAGGTAGGAGGCGAACATCCACTTGTGCTGTTGTTGGCTCGTCGAGACCAGCCCATAGACATAGGAGACGTCGAAATTCGATGGCGAAAGGAGGTTCCCGGCAACGGCCTCCGCGCCGAGCCCGAAGATCTCATCCAACGCACTTGAATTGGGGCCGCCGTTCGGAAGAGAATGTGTGAACTCGTGGCAGAACGCCACGTTCGCGCCACCCCCAGGGCGGGCCCATCCCGTGCCGTCGAGGTCGGTACGCGCGGCCGGACTCGCGTTGGCCGGGCCATGCGTCTGGATGGTGTTGATGGGCCAGACCGTCCACTGAGCGTCGGAGACCCACCAGCTTCCCTGACCCTCGGGGCCGGTCGAGGAATCCTCCTTCGCGGTGTAGAAACGGGATGGCCACGTGGCGTGGTTGGTGGGGTCATGGCCGGGAAAGTAGAGATAATGATCCAGGTGGCCGCGATCGAGGGGCGGCGTGGCGAGCAACCCACCACAGCCTGGATTGCAGATCGGATAGCTTTCCGGCCGCCCGACGACGATCCCCGATGGGGCGAATGGATTATTGTTGTAAGCGGGGGTCGTGTCGGCGCGGAAGTACTCGTAAACCAGCCGGATGTCTGAGAGATCCGCGCCGAAGGGGTTGAGCCCGCGGCGATCCGCGAACGTCATGCCGAGCTGCTCGAGCGTCAACTGATCGGTCTCTGAAAGTTTCAGGGTTCCGGGCAGGTCGTACTGTGCGTCCCACTGGAACTCTAGGTCTCGTCTGCGGAATGTGCCGTTGCCCAGGGGCTTCACCGGATAGAAGGGCGCGTCAATAGAAGTGATGGCCTGGGGCTCGGTCGCCGTGCTGCAAGCTTGTGCGCCCTGCGCTCTGGCCTCGGTCGCGATGCCGAGGAGCAGCGTCAATCCCAGCGTGGCAATGACAAGCGCGATTCTGGCCATGGCCCCCCCTCCGCCGAAAGGCAGAATGCTGTACGAATCGCACTCACGGCGCGGATGCGGCCTCAGGGGCGGCCGACCTGCACGGTGTGTGACGCGGGATTGCCGATGACGCAGGCGAAGATGTTGCGAGGGGTGCGGCGCTAGCGGGTGCGGTCGTCGGCGCATCCCATCCCTACGGGCGAAGAATCCCTTGCCCCCCCCCTGTTTTTGCAAGCACAATCTTCTCGGGTGCGCAGCCTGCGCCCGGCCTGATGCCTCAGGTCGGGGCGCTGGTTCTGTGGTGCCCGCCGGAGACTCCTCGCCCTCATGTGTGCATCGTTGCCGCGCCGCCTCACACCACTAGCCCGCCTTGTTATCACGACAGCGGTTATATTCTGGGCGGGTACTGCGATGGCCCTGCCGCCGGGCCGCAATTGGACCCCGGTCACGAGATTGAGCATTCCCGGGTACGCTTTCGCTGTCGCGCCACGTTTGGAGCTCGAAGAGACCGGATCGCCGCAACTCATTACCTTCACTGTCTTCCCGGGCAGTGTCTTCGCCTTCGGCTGGCGGGATAGCGCATGGGTCGACAAGTGGCAATTCGGAAGCCCGAGCCTTGCCCTCTGGCCGGTGCAGTCGCCGCCGGGATCACATCATCTGATTTGGCGCGGTCTCGACCAAGCCACAGAGAAGCAACGGATGTTCATGGCGAAGGTGACGGCGCGCGGCATCCAGGAGGTGGACACGGTCGCCAGCGTATCGGATGGGGTCACCGAGTACTCGGGTGCGGTGAGTTCGAGGCGGCGGTGGGTCGCAGTCAACGACTACGTCGGCATTCAGCAGAAGGTGCGAGTCTTCTTTTCCGATACGGCCGCGCCCTGGCGCGAAGCGGCGGTGGAGCAACGTCCCTTCGCCCTTACCGGAGGCGTCGCAATTGCGACCACCGGAGACACCAGCGCGTTGGTTGCTTGGGCCGAGACCTTCCGGTTGCGCTGGGCGACGCTCGAAGGCGGCCGATGGACGGAGGGTGCACCGCTCCCCGGTCTTGGTGCGTTCCGCATGCAGTTCCGGCGGCGGCCGAGCGGTGGCCAGTGGCTGGCATCGTCCGTGTCCCGACACGTCTCCCTTTGGAGGTATGCCGACGGGGTCTGGAGTCCGCCCGAGACGCTCCGTTGCGCTCACCGCGACGGGCTGATCAACCACTTTGCGGACACCCCAGACCTCAGCCGGGATGACGGCGAGTACCCGGTGATCACTTGGGACGCCCAGAATATCCGGGCCAACAACACTATCTGCGTGTGCGTCCCCACGGACTCCGGGTACGGGGCGGCCGAGGAGTTGGAGGGGGTGGAAGGCAATCTCGGGCTGCCGACAGTAGCACGTGACCGCAACGGGGATGTCTGGGTGGCATGGTACGTGGTGGGCGACGACGTCCGGTGGATCCACAGTTATGTCCGCGCGACGGCGGTCGACCTTCGTATCCAGGGCCACGGCCGTCATCGCCGGGTTGCATGGACGCTCTCCGAGCCCGCCCCCGAGACCTGGTGGGCGGTACTGCGCGCCCGCGGATCCCGCGATTTCGAGGAGGTCGCTCGCGTCCGCGCCGGACCCGACCTCGAGATGTCCTGGAGCGACACTTCGCCGCCGGCCGGACTCCTCCGCTACAAGATCCGCCGTGAGAGCGTGGACACGCGCTACCTCTGGGAGAGCGCCCCGATTTGGGTGCCTGAGAAGAGCCGCAGTCTCATTGCGCGGTTCGTGAACCGCCTGCCCATCGCGCAGCGGGGGGCGCTGGAGTTGATGAACGCAACGCCGGGTCCGATCGATTTGCGCTTCTTCGATGTCCAGGGGCGGATGGTTCACCAGGAGCAGGGCCTGGCGGAGGGCCCCGGACCGCACACGATCGCTTTCGACCTGGCTATGGCCCAATCGCCGCTGGCGAACGGGGTGTACTTCGCGGCCATGCGCGACGCGACCGGGCAGGTGAGCCAGCCGATCCGGCTAGTGGTGCTGCGCTGATACTTGATCCGACCCGCTATTCGTACACCGTATGCCGAAGGCTCTCCGCCGGGCGCGCGGGGTCGAACCAGACGCCGCACAGGCGCTGGGTGCCGAACTGGCCGGGGTTGACCGTCACCGTCCGGCCGATCGCGTCGCGGTAGGACGACGAGACGCGCGGCGACTCGTGGATGTGACCCGCGAGCACCAGGGGGGGCTGGTGGCGTTCGACGAACGCGCGGATGGCCCGCGACCCGACGTGCGCGCCGGCGCCGATCATGTCGCAGCGCGTGTCGCGCGGCGGCGAGTGCAATACGAAGAGCGTCCCGGCCGGATCGGTGCGCGCGGCGAGATCCGCGAGGGCGCCGGCGATCGTGGGCTCGCGTCGCTCCGGGTCGAAGCGGTGCGCGGTGAGGCCCTCGCGACCGCTCACCCAGCCATCGAGCCGCGCCGGGGTCTCGGGCTCGCCGTCATCCCAGCGCTCCCAGTCCTTGATGGCGAACGGCGTGATCGGCACCCACGAGAGGCCGGCCACCGGCACGCCCTCCACGATCGCCACGCGGTCGTGCAGCAGTCGCCATAGTGCACCGTCCTGACGCTCGAGACAGTCGTGGTTGGCGGCCCAGTCGTCGTTCCCCATGAGCAGCAGGAGGTCGCTGCCCGGGGATGCCTCCTTAAACCGGCGCGCGAACTCGACCAGGAAGCCCTCCAAGAAGACGCGCTGGTGGGCCACGCCTTCGGCGCCGCTCCCGTGCGGAGCGAGATCCCCGCCGATCAGCACGGTGCGCGGACGGTGCGCGCCGACGATGGCGATGAGCTGCTCGTAGAGCGCGCCCTGTCCGTGCAGATCGGATGTATAGAACCACTGGGACAAGGGAACGCTCCGGCGGACGGAACAAAGACGGGACATGTGAGCGGCGCGCACCGCAATCTAATTGTCCCGCCGTGATCAGGCAACGGGGAGAATCCCCTTGCCCTCCTCCGCCCCGCTGCGGATACTTTCCGCTCGCTTCGCACCCCGCTCTCCCCGCGCGCACAACGGCTCCCGAAAGGACCCTGCTCCATGCTAAGACGTCTGTTCCTCTGCGCCGCGCTAGCGCTCGGCGCGCTCTCCGCCGCTCCCGTCACGCCGTCCCACGCCGCCCCGACCGGGAATCTCCTCGTGAATCCCGGCTTCGAGGTGACGCAGCGGGGGCATTCGTGGATGCCGGCCGGGTGGGACACCTCGTGGAGCACGCTGCCCACGGTGTTCTTCGGCCGGGACACGATGCTCTCCCACGACGGCCGCTTCGCGGTCGGCGTCGCGAACGTCAGCACGCTGCTCCCGCTCTGGCACAACTGGAGCCAGACCCTGGTCGTCGGCCCCGAGATGTGGAACAAGGACGTGGTGTTCTCGGCGTGGACGCGGAGCAACGGCGTGCAGGGCCGCGGCTACATCCTGGTGCAGGCCTACCGCGATACCACCGGGAAGATGGCGCGCATCTGGGGTGTGCCGCGGGACACCGCGCGCACCCGGCTCGGTTTTCTGATGATCGCCGATCCGTTCCTCACCCTCGGGACCAGGCGTGCCTACTTCTCCGACCCGGAGACCGAGTGGGTGCGGCGCGAGGTGCGCATCTTCGTCCCGCCCTCGACCAACCTCATCCACGTGCGGTGCGGCCTGTTCGGCACCGGACAGGTGTTCTTCGACGAGGCGTCGCTGACCGCCGAGCCCGCGCTCCCGCCCGCCGAGCTCCCGGTGGGCGTGAACCTGCTCAAGGACCCGGGCTTCGAGGGGGACGGCGATGACTGGGAGTACTCGCTGCCGCCCTACGACGAGATGCGATACGACGTGGACAGCACCGTCGTGCACTCGGGCAAGTACGCGCTGCGGTTCTCGGGCGGCACGATGGGCATGGTCAAGACCCGAGCCGGCGCCGTGCAGCTGATCGGCAACCGCTCGCTGGCCGGCAAGCGCCTGCGGCTCACGGGCTGGGTCAAGTGCGACAGCCTGATGAGCCATGCGTACGTGAAGCTCTACTGCACGACGCATGAGCGCGACATGGACACCGGCGCGCCGAAGCTGATCGGGAACTCGACGCCCTGGACCAAGCTCGAGATCGAGATGGACGCGCCGAAGGACACCTACCAGGTGTGGGCCTGGCTGGTCTACAACGCCCCCGCCGAGGGGCGGGTGTACTTCGACGACGCGTCGCTCGAGATCCTGGGCCCGGCCACCGGCGCATCCCCCCCGAAGGGGAAGCCCGCGACGGCCCGAAAACCGGGGCGGAAAGCCACCGCCACGCGCTGAGCAGAACCGGCCCCTCGTGACCCGGTGCCCTCGAAACCCGCGCCAGATATGGCCTCACGGCAGGTCGCGACTGGGGTCTTGACAGCCGCCCGGGCGGGACAGAGAATCTTGGTGCAGCTGGGCAGAAAGAACTCCTTGGCAAGGAGCTTTCGCACCCGAGCCGGGGTCCCGTTCGCTGCACGGGACCTGTCGGAACGCGGTCGTTCGACTTCACGAGCGAGGTGAGTGCGACGATCTGCGGGAAGGCCTTGCGGCGAAGGAGCTGTACGGCGTTCGAACCACTTGCCCGAAGTGGTTCCCCCTCGAACGCTGAGTGACAGGGAGGCCCCCCCTCCTTTAATGGCAGCCGGTCCCCACCGGGTCCCCGCCCTCCGATGACGATGTCGTGTTTTCGCGTGCCGTCATCCGGGATGCGGGGACCGAATCTCAGCGTTGGGCCCATCCAGCCCACGCCAGGCTGCACGTGCCGCGGGATTCGGCCCCGATTTTCTTCGGCCTTCCCTGACCCTGAGTCCCCGCGCGCGTCAGAACCACTGGCGCCGGCGGAGATACCACCACGTGCCGAGCGCGGTCGCCGCGAGCAATCCCAGCGCGTAGAGCCACCCCCACTCCCAGGCGAACTCGGGGAGGCGGAAGTTCATGCCGTAGTAGCTCGTGATCACGGTCAAGGGCATCATGATCGTGGCGATCACCGTGAGCACCTTGATCACCTTGTTGAGCCGGTTGGACGTGACCGCGACGTGCAGCTCGAGCAGGGTTGCGATCTCGTCGCGGAACGAATCGAGCAGGTCGCTGACCCGCGCCAGCCGGTCGTACACGTCGCGCAGGTAGGGACGCACCTCGGCCGGCACCGCCCGGAACTCGTCGCGCGTCAGCGCCAGCACGGTGTCGCGCTGCGGCCCGACGATGCGCCGCATGGCCGACAGGCCGCGCTTGAGCCGCAGGATTCCTTCGTTCATGCCCGTCTGGTTCTCGCCGAACAGGGCCTCCTCGAGCGCGTCGATCTCCGCGGCGACCTCCTCGGTGATGGGCAGATAGTGATCCACCAGACAGTCGAGCAGGAAGTGCAGCAGCGTCGCGGGGCCACGCGAGAGCAGCTCGGGCCGCCGCGCCAGGAGTTCGTGCGCGGCGGTGATCGAGCGGGTCGCGCCCTCGTGGAAGGTGATTAGGTACCGCTCCCCGATGAGCATGTCGATCTCGCGCAGCGTCGGGCGGTCCCCCTTCTCCCAGCGCGCGGAGTGGACCGCGATGTAGAGGTAGGCGCCGTAATCGTCGACCTTGGGCCGGTTGATGTGGGCGACCATGTCCTCCAATGCGACCGGGTGGATCCCGAGCGGCTCGATCAACGCCTGGACCGCCGACTCATCGGCCGCTTCGACGTCCACCCACGCCATCCCGGTCCCCGCGACCGCCCGCCGGATGGCATCGGCCGGCGTCACCTCGCGCGCCCCGGCCGCATCCGCATGCCAGGCGCGGATCATCGCGGGCCCGCGTTCGGATCGGGGTCCGGCCCGCCGGCCGGCCGCGGCGCGGCGCCGGACTCGTGGCACGCCGCCAGTCGCATCGCCAGCTCACACGTGTTCTGGTGGATGCGCACCGTGTCGCTCACACGCCGCGCATACCCGCCGCCCAGCGTGACGACCACCGGGATGCCGCGCCCGGCACAGCCTTCGAGCACCAGCCGGTCACGCTCGAGCAGCCCCGGAATCGAGAGCTTGAGCGCGCCGAGCTGATCGTCCTCGTACGGATCGGCTCCCGCCTGGTAGAGCACCAGCTCCGGGCGATGGTCCCAGACCCGCGGCAGGGCCTCCGCCAGCCGGCCGTTGAAGACCTCGTCGCCGGCGCCGTTCTCGAGGCCGATGTCGAGATCGCCGCGTTCCTTCACCGGGTACAGGTGCTCCTGGTGGATCGAGAATGTGAACACGCTCTCGTCGTCGCGGAAGAGGTGGGCGGTGCCGTTGCCCTGGTGAAGATCGCAATCCACGACGGCCGCGCGCCGGATCCGCCCGTCCCGCTGCAGCACCCGGATGGCGACGGCGAGGTCGTTGACGTAGCAGAAGCCCGAGGCCAGCTCCGCGAACGCGTGGTGGAACCCGCCCCCGAGATGGACGGCCACGCCGCGCTCGAGCGCCGCGTGCGCCGCGCGGGTGGTCCCCCCCGCCGCGAGGAGGTAGGCGCGCACGACGCCCTCGGTGAGCGGCAGCTCGGACATGCGGGTGCGCGGCGTCCAGCGCAGCCGATCGAGATCGTCCAGGTAGTCCGGGCCATGCACCAGCAGGAGATCCTCGCGCGGGGCGACCGTGGGGACGATGACGTCACCGGCCGCAAGGACTCCGGCGGCGATCAACCCGTCACGGACCAACCGGAACTTCTGGGTCGGGAACACGTGCGGGCCGATGTCGCATTCGTATTCGGGGGAGAAGAACACAGGCGCGGAGCGGCTCATGGCCGGGGCATGGTGACACCG
>JBKJXJ010000233.1:0-3660 GCA_046716125.1 Candidatus Eiseniibacteriota bacterium | reverse complement strand
GCGCCGCGCGGATCGGGTTCGTAGCGCACCCCTTCCGGCGAGGCGAGGGCCGCCAGTTCCTCGAGGCCCGCGCCACTCAGGCCCACCCGCGTGGGATTGGCCTCGGTCATGTCGATCAGCGCGGCGCCCGCCGCCCGGCGCTCGGCCAGGAGCCGCGACCATGCGTTGGGCGTGGCGTCTTGTGGCAGGCGGCGGGAGAGCATTGGTAGATCCTACTCGACGACGTGGACAGCACGTGGGCGGTAGGACCCCCTTCAAACCGTGCGTGCCGGTTCCGGGCACACGGCTTACGGATGAGGTGTCAGGGCGGGGGATGCGTGGCATCCCCGGACACAGGATGGTTCTAGTCGAGTCGCAGCGCCTTGGCGGTGTTCCGCGTCCCGTCCCCGTCGAGCCGGACGAAGTAGAGGCCGACCGAGGTCTTCGCACCCCGGTCATCGCGGCCGTCCCAGGTGAGCGAGTGTCGTCCTGCCCCCCACTCGCGATCGGCGAGCACCCGCACCAGACGTCCGAAGGCGTCGAACACCACCACCCGGGCGCGCGCGGGCCGCGCCAGGTTGAACAGCACGGTGCTGGCGCCCGAGAACGGGTTGGGTCGCACGCCGATCAGACCCGTGGCACGGGGCGCCGCCCCGGCCACGACCGGCGGTCCCTCGGCCATGGCCGGTGGCGCGGCGATCGGCTCCGGCCCGGGCGAAGGGAGATCCCGCTCGGCCCGGGCCGCCAGCGTCCGGACCTGCTCAACGTCGGCCGCGACCGCAGACGTGACGAAGATGTCCTCGAGCAGGTAGGTCCTCCCCTGCCGGGTCGCGTAGTGGAGGCCCAGCGTCCCCTCGGCCGGGGCCATCCGCGCCACCGCGTCGCGCAACGCCCCGCCGGAGAAGAGGAGCAGCGGGTCAGCGATCCCGTCGCCGGTCACATCCGCGGCTATCACGCGCCGCACCGGCACCACCAGCCCCACGTTCCCGATCTGCACCGTGCCAAGGAGCAGCGCCTCGGCGTCAAGGTCGAGCAGCGCCGGGCGGGCGCCCTCAGGCGCGACGGTGCCGGGCAGGCCGCCAGCGTCCTCCCTCTTGCCCGCGAGCGACTCGCCCCGGACGATGAAGCCGACCAAGCGGGCGAGCGGATCGATGGCGGCGCCGTCCGCGGTGAAACCGAGCGCCTGGAGCGCAAACGAGGAGTGGTCGTGCTCGACCCGCACGGTGGCGACCGCCGGCGCGGAGTTGCCGCAGGCGTCCCCGGCCGTGTAGGTGATGGTGTAGACGCGCCCGTCCCCGTTGCCCTGGCGCTCGGAGCGTAGCTGGAACTCGGTGTCGGCGGTGCCGGCGGCGGCGCCCACGATGTCGGGCGCGGTGTTCCCGTCGCCCGAGCCGTTCTCGGGTTCGTCGCTGGTGATCGAGCTGAGCACGAACGAGCCGCCGCCGCAGTTGTCGGTGACGTTCACCGTCGCGGTGATGGTCGCCAGCTTGTGGTTGGGTGGCCACAGGTAGGTGCGGTTGAGCGCCACCGAGATCTCTGGCGGCGTGGTGTCCACCACCTCGGCGGTCGCCACCTGGCTGCCGAGCTGGTTGCAGTTGTCGCGGGCCCGGATCGTGACGTGGACCTCGGCCGGGCAGCTCGTGAGCGCCGAGACCGTGACGGTGCCCGAGACCTGCACCTCGGTGGTCGAGATCGGGTTGACCACGAACGACGGCGTGCCGGCCGTGGCGTTGCCCGCCGGGATGCTCGCCAGCACCTCGACGCTGGCGGGGTTCACGCCGCAGTCGTCGGTGATGGTGCCCGAGAAGGGCACGTCGAAGCTGCACGCCGGCCCCACGTTCCCGCCGGTGGCCGAGGCGGTCACGACCGGCGCCAGGGTCTGGATCTCGAAATCGTCGTTCGAGATGTCGAAGAAGATGTTGCTCACCGCCTCGATCCGGATCCGCGCGAGCAGGGTGTTGACGCACGGCAGCGTGACGCTCTGCGAGCCGTCGTTGGCGGTCGCCCCCGCGAGGACGGTCGGGAAGCTCGCGCCCCCGTCGGTCGAGAGCCGGATGTTGACGGTCGGGGCCACCGAGCCGCCGCCCACGGTCCAGGTCACCGTCGTGGCGCAGCCGCCGTGCAGGACCTCCCCTCCGTTGGGCGCCGTGACGGCGAACGGCGACCCCGACACTGTGACGAGCATCTGGTCGTTGTTGACCCCGCCGCCGGTCGCGCGGTTGTCACGCACCGTGCAGCGGAACGTGAGCGTGCGGTCCACCAGCGGCAGGAGCTCGGTCGGCGTCGGGTTGCCGGCCAGGATGTCGCTGAGGATCGGGAAGGTCCGCGACGGGCTGGGGACCGCGGGTCGTGAGCGGAACAGCGGCGCAGTGGCATTGGTCGCATCGTCGCCGGGGGGGCCCAGGTCGAACTGCTCCCAGGAGTAGGTAAGGGCATCGCCATCGGCATCGGCCCCGGTCGCGGTCAGGGTGAACGGGGTGCCCCGCGGGATGGTGAAGTCGGCGCCCGCGTCCACCGTGGGCGGGATGTTGCCGGTGGCGGTATTGGCGCCGCAGTTCCCGCCGCCGTCCCGGTGGTTGGTGATCTGGTCGAAGCTGTGCCCGTGGAAGTAGCCGTCGTTGGTGCCCGGAAAGTCGAAGACGCACCGGGTCCCCGCCGCGTAGGCCATGATGGTCGAGCCGCTGCCCGGCTCGTAGGCGCTGCCGGCGGCCCGGTTCCCCATGTCGCATCCGCTTACGTTCGAGTTGAACGTGTGGTCGGCGGTGAACTGGTGTCCAATCTCGTGGCAAAGCTGGTCCACGACCCAGATCATGGTCGCGGGGATCGGGTTCGGCACCGAGGAGTATCCACGGGCCTTGTTCGCGTTGTTGCAGGCGCTGCCGTTGGCCAGCCCGCTGAACGACCCTGGGCGCCGGTGGAACACGTGCCCGATGTCGTAACCCGCGGAGCCACCGCAATTCGCGTCGGTCGTGGTCTGGTTCTCGGTGATCGAGGTGGTCGAGTTGTCGGCGGCGGTGAAGGGATCGGTGGCGGGGTCCTGGAAGACGTTGTTGCAGACCACCACGAACCGGATCGCCACCTCGGGCCGGTAGATCGCGTTGACCGCGGCCACAGAGGCCGCGATCTGGGGGACGGTGTTGGCGGTGCCGCCGCCCGGATCGAAGAAGGTGGTGAACTCGCCGGTTGCGGACACCGCCAGATCGTAGGTGCTGAGCGTCGCGCCGGAAGGGGCGTTGGAGGCCCGGCCTCCCTCGAGCCCGCCCGGGATGCGCTCGATCCTGGTCGCCTCTTCGTTGCCGCCCTCCCCGACCCGGCACTGGAACTCCGGCACCTCCGCGAGGTCGGCGCGCATGTAGGCAATGCTCTGGCGCGTGTTGCCGAGCCCGTTGGGCTCCATGTAGATCATGCCCCCCGGCGTACGGATGAACGCGTAAAACCCCGCCGGCGTCTGGACGAACGTCGTGGTCAGCGTGCGGTCGTCCACCCCCTGGCCGAGGAACGAAAGGATGTCGGGGTGCGACGCCGCGAGCGACGGCGAGAACACCGGACTCTCCTGGATCGCGAACCGCTCGAACATCCCGTCCCGCATGGGCAGCGTGAGCACCGCGCCGGCTCCGGGCGCGGCGGTGGCCCCATCACGCGGCGCGCGCCGCCAGGCTCTTATAAACATCACCGCGCCCA
>JBKJXJ010000232.1:0-3985 GCA_046716125.1 Candidatus Eiseniibacteriota bacterium | reverse complement strand
CTACGTCCGGCGCTACAAGGGACTGGACACGCTGCTCGACGCCTGGCCCATGGTGCGGGCGCGGCGGCCCGCCACGCTCGTGGTCGCCGGCGAGTTCTACGAGGACGCGACTCCCTATCGGGAGCAGGTGTCGAGCGCGAACGCCGCGGCGGGCGCCGCGGGCGGCCCGGCATCTCCTTCAGTCCGATTGATCGACCGCTACCTGCCGGATGACGAGGTCGAGGCGCTCTTCAAGGCCGCCGACGTCGTCGTCCTGCCCTACCGCTCGGCGACCCAGAGCGGTGTCACCCACGTCGCCTACGCGCTCGGCGTCCCGGTCATCACCACCGATGTCGGCGGCCTCGCCGAGACCGTGCGGCCGGGGGAGACCGGGATGGTGGTGCCGCCCGAGGACCCGGCGGCGCTCGCCGACACGATCGTCCGCTACTTCGCGGAAGGGCTGGCCCCGCGGCTGCGCGCGGGGGTCGCGGAACTCCGCCAGGCGCATTCGTGGGAGACGCTCGCCGACCGTGTGATCGAGCTGGGCGATGCGCTCGCCCCTGAGCGGGGGTGGCGATGAGCCCGGTGATGGGCTTCGTGTCGGCGTCGGTGGCGGCGACGCCGGCCGTTTCCTGGTTCACCGCCCAGACCGCGCGCTGGATCGGGATCGCCGCGTTCTTCATCTTCGTCCTGACCGGCGGTGGGCGGCTGACCGCGAGCGACGAGACCACGATGCTCGATCTCTCCCGCGCCATGCTGCGCGGCGGGATCGCGGTTCCGGCCGGCGCCACGCTCGATGGACCCGATGGCCGCCACTACACCAAGAACCACGCCGGTCAGGCCGTGATGGCGCTGCCGCTGGTGGCGGTGGCGGAGCTGGCGACCGCCCGCCTGCCGATGACCGGGCAGCGCCGGACGCTCGCGCTGCGCTTCATCGTCTCGTTCTTCAACGCCGCGGTCATCGCGCTGCTGCTGGCCGTGTTCTACTCCGCGATCCGGGCGCTCGGCGTTGCGTCCGCGGGCGCGCTGGATGCGACCCTCATGCTGGGCTTCACCACGCCGCTATGGGTCTACGCGAAGACCTTCACGGCCGAGCCTCTGCAGGCGCTCGGCCTCCTGCTCGCCCTCGCGGGCAGTGCGCGCGCGGCGCTGGGGGAGACCCGGCAGACGTTCTGGGCGGGGGCCGGTGTGCTCATCGCGGTCTCGGCCAAACTCAGCATGCTGCCGCTCGCGGCCATCTGCCTGCTGCCGTTGACGATGGCGCGTCCGATCACCTGGCCGGTCCCCATCCTCGCCATCCTGCTTGCTCTGGCGGGACACGCGGTCTATAACCAGGCCCGATTCGGCACGGTGTTCGAGACCGGCTACGGGACCCAGGCGACGCTGGCCGCATACACCACGCCGTTCCTCACCGGCCTCTACGGGCTACTTCTCTCCTCGGGGAAGGGCCTCATGTGGTTCGCGCCGGTCGTCTGGCTCGCGATCCCCGGCGCCATCGCCCTCCGGCGCGCGGGCGCGACGCACACTCGGGTGATTCTCGCGATCGCGATCGGTTTCGCGCTCGCATTGGCGATCTACTCCAAGTTCGAACACTGGGCCGGTGACGGATCGTTCGGACCCCGCTATCTCATCCCGCTCCTGCCGCTGCTCTTCATCCCGGTCGCCTTCTTCCTCAACCGGGCGGGCCCATGGCGCCGCGCGCTCGCCGCGCTCCTCGCCACTGCCGGGCTCGCGGTCCAGCTCGGTGGGGTGGCGATCTACTTCGGCGCCCAGATGCGCGAAGCCGGCGACTACCCTTACACGCGAGCGCTCAACGATCCCGATTTCATGCGCGAGAGCCACTTCGAGCCACGCTCGAGCCCGATACTCGGCCACTGGAGGATGCTGATCCGGAACACGCGCGAGCATTTCGACCGCAAGCTGCCGAAGCTCGCGGTCGGAGCGGACGCCGACCCCCGTGTCGGGATCGGAGCGGCCGATCAGGAGGCGGCCCTTCACGGGATCGACTTCTGGTGGCTCTACATGCTCTACGCCGGTCTGCCCCCGCTGGCGGTGGTCGCGGGTCTCCTGCTGGCGCTCGTGACCGCCGCGTGGGCGGCGCTCCGGATGCTGGTGATCGCCGACGAGGAAGCGGCCGCGCAGTGAGAAGGCTCAGCGTGGTCGTTCTCAACTGGAACGGGCTCGCGGATACGCGTGCCGCGCTCACCAGCCTCTCCGCCTGCCGGGTGCCGCCCGGATGGCAGGCCGCGCTCATGATGGTGGACAATGGCTCGACCGACGGCTCGGTGGATGCGGTGCGCCGCGAGTTTCCGGCCGTCGAGGTGGTGGCGCTGCCCGAGAACAGGCGCTTCGCGGGCGGGAACAACGAGGGCATGAAGCGGGCCCTTGCGGCCGGCGCCGACGCGATCATGCTCATCAACAACGACATCGAGGCGGGCGGCGGGTTGTTCGATCACCTGCTCGGGGCGCTCGAGCGCGACCCCGAGGCGGGCGCCGTCGCGCCGCTCATCTGCTTCACCGACCCGCGCGACGTCATCTGGTACGCGGGCGGTAAGTGTGTTCCCGCGCTCGGATTCGCCGCGCACCGTGGGCTGCGCGACCCGGATCGCGCCCAGTACAGGAACGTCGAAAGCACGGGCTACCTCACCGGCTGTTGCCTGCTCGCGAGCCGCAAGGCGTGGGTCGATGTGGGGCCGCTCGACGAGCGCTACTTCATCTATGCCGAGGACGCCGACTGGTCGCTGCGCGCGCGCGACGCCGGATTCAAGCTGCTGTTCGTCCCGCGCGCCCGGCTCTGGCACAAGGTATCCGCCGCCTCGGGCGCGGCGAGCCCGTGGAAGATCTACCAGCGGCTGCGGGCCAACCTCACGCTGTTCGCCCGCCACGCGACCGGGGTGGGGAGGATCACCTGGTTGCCGTGCTTCCTCGCCCAGCAGGCGGCGCTCGCGGGGTGGCTGCTCGCGCGCGGACAAGTGGGGGCGGCGTTCGCCATCCCTCGCGCCCTGATCGATGCGGTCGTGGGCCGGCCGGCAGGGGAGGTGCGACCGTGAGCGATGCGAGTCGGTGGGATCGGACTCCGATCCCATCCGTGACATCGAGGCTCATCGCGGCCCTCTCGATTGCGACGGTCCTCTTGCACGTGGTCCCCGCGCGGGGCACGACCGGAGGGCCTCGACTGATCGAAGTCCTCGGATGGGACCCGGTCGATCGAAAAGTCTTCGTGGCGCAGCACTATCGCGGGGAATCCGGATACCCGCCAGCCATCGCCTATTTCGACTTCGCTGGGAAGTCCCCCGGCCGACCCGTCGTCGTAAGGTGGAGTGTGAGCCTCGATGGTGACCCGGCATCGTACGGACGGAGAGCGAGCGCCCTGCGCGGGCGGCTCCGCGCACTACCGCGAATCCCGGCAGCTTCGAGCTTTTGGATCACGAAGGTCCTCGCCACGGATTCGGTGGACATCCAAGGGATCGAGATGACCCGGTACCACGTCCGGGTCTCGCGTCTCGACACGGACTGGGGCGGGGCGCTCGAGGTTCAGACGTACAGGGACTCTTCGGTCCGGGTCCTCTCGATTCACCCGATCCCGGGCCGCAAGGAGCGGTTGGCGATTGTCTCGTTCATCGGTATTCCGTATGAGGGTGGCTACGAGGCCCAGCTCCCGATCATGCTCGAGACTTCCTCCGAAACTTCGCGGATCGAATGGGATCCGTTTCGGCGATGACGGGCTGGGCGCGGAAGCCGGTCCGCGCCGCCGGCGAGCCTCCGCTCTTCCTCCACGAGCTGATCGCCGCCGCCCCGGCCGGGGCGCGTGTGCTCGATGCGGGCTGCGGTCCGGGCTCGTGGCGCTACCTCGACCGGCCCGATCTTCGCGTGACCGGTTTCGACATCAAGTTCCCGCCCGGACCGCCGGCGCGCGCGTCGCACGTCGGCGTGTTCCGTGGCGACCTCTCGCGCCTGCCGCTCCGCGAGGGAAGCTTCGACCTCACCGTGTGCCACTACGTGCTCG
>JBKJXJ010000231.1:0-11062 GCA_046716125.1 Candidatus Eiseniibacteriota bacterium | reverse complement strand
GTCGAACACTAGCGGGCAGCGCGTGCGGAACCGGCATCCTTTCGGTGGATCGATGAGAGAAGGAACGCTGCCGTCGATCGTGTAGAGCTTTTCGTGGAACTCGTCGATGCTCTTCGCCGATCTCAGGAGTGCCCTCGTGTACGGGTTCTGGGGGTCACGCAGCACCTGTCGGACATCGCCGTGCTCGAGGATGTGACCCGCGTACATCACGTACACGCGGTCACACAGCTCGGAGACGACGCCGAGGTCGTGGGTCACGATCAGGATGGCCGTGCCGAACCGCTTACGGATGGACTGCACCAGGTCGAGGATCTCGCGCTGGATGGTCACGTCGAGGGCGGTCGTGGGCTCGTCCGCGATCAGGATGGCGGGGCGGCAGGCGAGCGCCATGGCAATCATGACGCGTTGGCGCATCCCTCCCGACATCTGGTGCGGGTACTCGTCCACGCGCTGTTCGGGCACCGGGATTCCGACCAGCTGGAGCATCTCGATCGCGCGCGCGCGCGCGGCCTTTCGGCCCACGCCCTCGTGGAGCTCGACCGCCTCCATGATCTGCTCACCGCAGGTGTAGACCGGGTTGAGCGAGGTCATGGGCTCCTGGAAGATCATCGAGATCTCCTTGCCCCGGATCTTCCGCATCTCGTTCTGGCTCAAGGTCGCGAGGTCGCGGCCTTTAAATCGGATGCTGCCCGAGACGATCCGCCCCGGCGGGTCGGCGACCAGGCGCAGGATGGAGAGCGCCGTGACGCTCTTGCCGCTCCCCGACTCCCCCACCACGGCCAGCGTCTCCCGCTCGCCCAGGTCGTAGCTCACGCCGTCCACGGCCCGTACCACGCCGTCGTCCGTGAAGAAGTGGGTCTTGAGCTCGTCCAGGCGCAGCAGCGGCTCGCTCATCCGGTCTTGCCCCCCATCACCTTGCGCGGATCGAGGGCATCGCGCAGCCCATCCCCGAGGAAGTTGAACGCCATCACCGTCAGGAAGATCGCCGTGCCGGGCACGAACAGCAGCCACGGGAACGAAGCCATGGCGCGTGGATTCCGCGCCTGGGTCAGCATGTTCCCCCACGACGCCGACGGCTCCTGAACGCCGAGGCCCAGCAGCGAGAGCACGATCTCCCCCAGGATGTAGCCCGGGATCGAGATGGTCGCCGCCACGATCACGAACGACAGCGTGTTGGGCAGGATATGCCGGGCGATGATGCGGAGCCGGCTCATCCCGAGCGCCTCGGCCGCGGCGACATACTCCTGCCGCCGGATGGACAGCACCATGCCGCGGATGATGCGCGCCAGACTCGCCCAGCCGATGAAGGCGAGGATCACGATGATCGCGAGGTAGACCTGCTGGCTCGGGAGCTGGGTCGGGAATATCCCGCGAAGCGCGATGATGAGATAGAGGCCCGGGATCGAGAGCAGCAGCTCGGTCGCACGCATGATCACGGTGTCAATCCAACCTCCGAAGTACCCCGAGACCCCGCCCACCAGCATCCCGATCGTGAACGAGATCGCGAGCCCCAGGATCCCGACCGTGAGCGAGATCTGCGAGCCGTAGAGAAGGCGTGAGAAGACGTCACGTCCTGACGGATCCGCGCCGGCCAGGAAAAGGCGGTAGGGAGCATCAACACCGAACAGATGCCGATCGGTCCGCAGCCAGCCGAACAACCGGTAGCTCGAGCCGCGGACGAAGAACCGGATCGGCACGACCTCGGAGCGATCCTCCTCGAACTGCAGGGTCGCGGGATCCGCCAGGCGGGTGGGATGGATGAACGGGACCGGATGGAATCGGCCCTGGGCGTCGAACCAGTGCAGGCGGTGGGGCGGGTGGAAGAAGCGCTCGCGATCCATGGACTCCTGGCTGTATGGCGCGATGAACGGCGCGAACAGCGCGGTCGCGTAGAAGACGACCAGCAGGAAGGCGCCCACGATCCCGAGATGGCTGCGCCGGAACTGGCGCCAGAACATCCGCCACGGGGATTGCGGCGGGAGCGCCTCGATCTGATCCCCGGACGTGCCGTCCACCGGCGGCGGGGAGACCGCGGCGTCAGTCATACGCGATCCGCGGATCCGCCACAGCCAGCAGGAGATCGGCGACCAGATTGCCCAGAATGAGCACGAAGGACGCCATCATGACCGATCCCAGCACCAGGTACTGGTCCTGGCTCTGGAGCGCGTCGAACGTGATCCGACCGAGGCCAGGCCAGGAGAAGATGATCTCGACGATGAGCGAACCCGACACCAGCGCCCCGAGCGTGTAGCCGAAGAGCGTGATGAGCGGGTTGATGGCGTTGCGCAGGGCGTGCTTGAAGACGACGACGTTCTCGCTCAGCCCCTTGGCCCGCGCCGTGGTGACATAGTCCAGCCGCAACACGTCGAGCAGGTTGCCCCGCATCTGACGCATGCGTCCGGCCAGCGGCGTGAACCCTACGACCAGCGCGGGGAGTGCCAGGTGCCACAGCACATCGAGCCCCTTGCCTATGGCGTCGTACTGGTCGTGGTCGATCGAGCGCATCCCGCCGACCGGGAACAGTCCGGTGCTGGCCGCGAACATGAGCAGCAGGAGCCCCGAAAGCACCTCGGGGATCGAGAGCCCGACCACGCCGAACACGGCGAGGCCCTTGTCCGCCCACGAGTACTGACGCACCGCCGCCCACACCCCGAGCGGGATCGCCAGGCCCCAGGTGACGACAGCCGCGGCCGCGGCGAGAAGCAGGGTGTTGAACACCGCTTCCCGGAGGATGACGACCACCTTCTGGTGCCGCGCGAAGGACTCCCCGAAGTCGAAGTGGAGGAAGAGATTCTTGAGATAGAGCCCGTACTGGACGTACCAGGGCTTGTCGAGACCGAACGAGCGCTTCATCGCCTCGAGACGCTCGGCCGAGACGGTCGGATTCTCGGCGACCGTATTGATGAAGTCCCCCGGCGCGAGCTGGAGCAGCGCGAACGTGAGCGCCGAGATCCCGAGCAGCAGCGGGATGATCTGAAGCAGGCGCCTGAGGACGTAAGTGCGCATCGGGCGCCGATTAGGCGCGCGAGGAGTTCGGCTTCACGAACACCTTGTCGATGTTCCAGATGATCCGGTGCGGGATCACCGTGGGATGGACGTTGCCGAAGCGGTTCCGGATCGGGACCTTGTAGACGATGGAGGGCAGCCAGATGATGAAACACTCCTCGTTGATCGTGTTCTGGATCTCGGCCCACGTCCGCTTGCGCTCCGTCATATCCATCGTGTTGACGTTCTCGCTCATCAGCGCGTCGACCCTGGCCTCGGCGGGGGTCTCCGGCTTCGGCTGCTTGATGTTCCAGTAGTGCGTGAGGCCGCTCGAGCGCCAGACGTTCTGCCCCATCCCCGGATCCGGGGGCGTCGCGCTCTGCAGGCCGAGCAGGATGGACTCGTACTGGAAGTCCTGGCGCAGGTTGGTGATGAGCGAGTTGAACTCGATCGGGGTGACGTCCACCTGGATGCCGATCTTCTGCAGGTCGTCCTTGATGAAGTTGGCGGTCGCGACGCGCATCACGTTGCTGCTGTTCGTCTTGAGACTGAACCGCACGGTGTTCCCGCGAGTGTCCTCGACGTATCCGTCGCCGTTGGTGTCCTTCCATCCCAGGCCCGCGATCAACTGCTTCGCGCCTTCGAGGTCGTGGTCGTAGTGCACCGCCTCGGGCGTGTACCACGTCTTATTGCCGGGGGTCGAGGTCGACCAGTTCTTCACCGCGTGCCCGTAGTAGACGCTCTTGATGATGGCCTCGCGATCCACCGCCTTGGAGACCGCCTTGCGGAAATCGCGGTTGTTGAACCAGGAGTACTTCGCCGCATCGACATAGGTGTTGCCGATCTTCTTCCCCGACTTCGTGTCGCGCGCACGATTGAGGTTGAACCAGAAGAAGTTCGTGTTGAGCGCAGGACCCAGGTCGTGGAACGTGAAGTTCCCCTTCTCCTGCCCGCTCAAGTAGGTCTGGTAGTTCTCGGGCTTGACGTCGTCGAGTGCGTCCACCTCGCCGGCCTCGAATTTGAGGGCGGCGGTGTTCTGGTCCGGCACGATCACGAACACCAGCTCGTCGAGATACGGAAGCCGCTGTCCCTTCGCGTCCACCCCGCACCAGTACGGATTCCGGGTCAGCACCGTCTTCTCGTTGGGCACGTACTCCTTCAGCCTCCAGGGCCCGCTCGTGACGACCTGCTCGGGCGGCGTGCCCACGTTGTACGCGGACGCGAAGCTGCCGGAGCGGTAGGCCGGCCCCAGCATGTGCTCGGGCAGAATGTAGACCGAGGAGACGACCGGGATCAGCATGGCGTAGGGTCCGGCGGTCTCGATCACGACCGTGTAGGAGTCCGGGGCCGAGAGCTTGAACTTGACGCCGTAGGGCATGAGGAAGTCGTAGAGCGACGTGTGCAGCGTGTCGTCCATGCACACCGCGAACGTGAACATGACGTCCGCCGACGAGATCGGATGCCCGTCGGTGAATGCGGCCCCGCGCCGCAGATGCCAGGTCGACGTGCGGCCGTCGGGGCTGAGCTCCCAGCTCTTCGCCAACTGCGGACGCATGATCTCGCTCGCGTTGTCGAATTCGACCAGCGTCGTGAACAGCCGGCCGTCGGTGACGTCGGTGCTGGAGGTCTCGTTCGCCATGACCCAGTTGAACGTGCGCGGCGGCGCAGTCTGGGCGAGGACGAAGCGGCCGCCGTGGGTGCCGACCTCGGGCAGGTCAACCGTCAGGGTGTCCTGCGGGAGGGGATGCGGGTCGTTGTAGGAGGTCTTGGCGATCGAGCCGCCTCCGCAACCGTAAGCGAGCAGCGCCGCGCAGAGCAGCGCGAGCAACGAGACTCCCAGGGACCGCACGCGTCGCGTCATGACCCCTCCCCCGCCGACTCATTGGCAGTGTTTCAGTTAGACAACCGACGCAGTATAGGAACCGCTCCCGGACAGGGTCAACAGGAACGCGCCCGACGCCCCATCCACGCGGGTCGAGTGCGGTTCCAGCTCGGCCTGGACGGCATCCGCGAAGCGCTCCAGGGGCGGCGCCGACCCGAGCCACCGCCCGGCGGAACCGGCCGCACGCCTGAGAGCCTCCCTCACCGGCTCGCGCCGGTCCACTTCGAGCGCGAGATAGTCGGCGATGCGAAGGTGTCCGTCGCCCAGCAGGATGCTCCCCTGTTGGAGGTAGGCCCGTGCGTTCCGGCGCTGGGCGCTCCCGACCAGCTTGGCGCCGTTCACGACCACCTCGTGTCGCGCCGACGATGCGAAGCACGGCGCCGCCGAAGCGCCCTGGCCACGCGGGCCCGACGCGGACCCGACCGCGCGGCGCGGGACCATTTCGGCCGGCACACCGAGCCGGACCAGGGCGCGCAGTACGAGGGCGCTGGCACGGCCGTAAGCGTCGTCCATGCCGCCCCCCCACGCGGGATCGTCGTGCGCCGCGGCAAGCGCATAGGTCCATTCCTGATCGTGGAAGATGGCGCGGCCCCCGGTCGGGCGCACCGCCCAGCCCACGCCGTGGTCCGCGCAGCGACCCAGATCGAGCTCGTGCGCCGGGACCTGGTTGATGCCCAGGGTGATCCCCGCGGGCGAGAAACCGAACAGCCTGAGCACCGGCGGGGCGCCGCGCCCGGCGGCGGCAAGGAGCGCCTCGTCACGGCGCATGTTCTCTGCGGCGTCGTGGAGGCCGTCACACCAGAGGATCACAGGCGCGTCCCGGTTGCTTCGCGAGGTGGCGCTACCTGAGCCCGAGACAGTCTTCGATCAGGAACACGAATCGGCCGATCAGGAGCGAGATGCGCGACATCACCGTGTAGCCGTAGCCCGCGCCGAACGAGACCATGAGGAAGAAGATGCCGAGCTTGGACGCGACGCCGAGCCCGCCCTTGTGCTCGCGGCTGTAGAAGAAGAACAGGAGCGACGTGATGACGCCGATCGAGAAGATGATCGCGTTGATGCTCGCGCCGATGTCGCCCGGGACCCACAGCGCCTTGATGCTCCCCTCGACCTGCGCGACGAAATCGGCCTGAGCCGCGCCGGTGGTGCGGATGCCGGCGTAGACGCCGATGATCACCGCGAGCGCCCAGCGCGACATCCACCCGATCTTCCCGAACAGTCGCGTGAACAGCAGCAGGCCAAGGATCCCCGGCACCGCCAGGAAGATGCGGTAGTCCCCGAGTCGGGGCAGGAACAGCGAACCCACGCCGGCCTCCCCGCCCGCGTTCGCCATCGTCTTCACGAGCGGCTCCCAGAGATTGGGAACGATCACCGTCCAGAAATTCAGGATGATGTAGTACCCGGCCGAGACGCCCACGAACAGGTGCTCGGCGAACCGATAGAACGGGTTGTCCTTATAGAGGAAGCTGAAGATGCACAGCGTCAGGAGCGCGCCCAGCCAGACGCTCAGTTCGGGGCTCGGGTGGAAGCTCATGCCACCTCCCGCCGCTTGACGCGCTGGACCACGTTGCCGAGCACGATGCACAGCGCGACGAAGACGTGCGCCAGCGACTGCGCGTCCATGCCCTTCGTGGCCAGGCCCTTCTCGTTCCGGATCTTCTCGTACTCGGCGGCGCCCGCCATCCCCCCCAGCAGCCCCTGGAGCTGCCCCGATTGCAGATACGGGTAGTACTCCGGCGCGCTGACCGCGGTGCAGCCGGACACCATCGGCAGGTGGAATCGCGAGTTGACCTGCTGCACCCACTCCTTGGTGCCGGGGAAGCCGGCCGAGATGTTGACGAGGAGCGGGAAGCTCGAATAGTCGCGCACGTTCCGCAGGACGGGGATCCCGGAGGTCGGGTTGCCTCGATAGTCGCGCGGGAAGGCGTTCTTGATCCCCTGCCCCATCAGGACCATGACCGCGTCGTCGCCCGCCTTGTAGCCGAGGTTGACCCAGTCCACGCCGTACACCTTGGCCGGGAACTCGGCCGCGACCTCGTTCAGCGTCGCCTCCACCAGTCCGGGCCCGGCGTTCCAGAGCACGGTCACCACCACCTTGCAGTCCTTGCTCATGAGATGGCGGAACGCGGTCTTGGTCATCGGCACCAGTTCGGGGCGCGCGCTTGGGTCGTAGTCACAGGACATCAGGATGGTCGAACCGTTCGGCAGCTTGTCGATCGTGTCGTTAAAGCTCCGGACCGGCCGCGACACTTTCAGCGGCAGTCCGGCCGGGAAGATGAGCGGCCCCGCGACCAGCAGTCCCATGACCAGGAACAGCCAGCGGCGGTCCAGCGTCTCGAGCGTCCGGGTCCAGGACATCGATCAATCCTCCCCGCTCAGGTAGGTGCGCTCGATGCCGAGGATGACGCGAAGCCCCGTCGCCATGACGCCGAGGGCGGCCCCGATCAGGATGGCGCGCTTGGCCGCGTTCTGGGGGATGTCCATGATCCACTCCTGGGCGGTGCTGAGATGGAACGTGTGGGGCGCGCCCGGGAGCCACGGGAGCGTGAACAGCCAGTCGGTCATGAGATCGCCGAGCGGCACGCGGCCCAGCATGACGACGAGCGCGGCGACCGCCAGCAGTCCCGCCTCGACGGTGCGGATCCGGAACGCCCGGAACGCGGCGGAGGCGATGAAGAACGCGAGCAGGGCGAACATCGTGGCCGACATCGGGGAGTAGATCCAGTCGTAGATCCACTTGGAGCGCTTCCCCTCGTTGAGGAATCCCGGCCCCTCGATCGCCCCGATGATGAGCGTGGCGAGCAGCGAGACGACCAGCACGACCTTGTACTGCCAGCCCTGCGAACGCTTGTAGATCGCGTCGGAGTTGACCCGAAGCGCGTTCGCCCCGCCCAGCACGTAGCCGAACGCCACCAGGATGACCGCGCTCTGCTGGAGGAAGTCCGCCGGCACGCTCACCCACTGGTGAGGCACAAAGAACGACAGGATCATGAACAGCCCGATCACCGCCGTGATGAACAGTGGGACTTCGCGTTTCAAGCGCCGCCTCCTATTGGGTCGTCATCCAGGCCTTGAATCCGTGCCGGCCCAGGGTCTCGAGGATGCCGCCGACGATGATGGCAGTGATGATGACGATCTTCATGAGGTCCGCGCCCTTGAGCGCCCCGACCAGCTTGGGCTCGCCCGAGAGGTAGGCGCTCGCCGCGTACAGCTCCTCGCCGATCAGCGTGTAGTCGCACGCCACGACGAAGAACGGGAGCTGGTGCACGTTCGCGGTGCCCGCCACCTGGATCGCGCCCGTGGCGAATCCGGTCTCGGCGAGAAGCAGCGACTCGGCGAAGAACGATCCCATGAAGATGTGGGCGGCCGGCCGGTCGCGCATCATGACGCCGGTCACCGACGCCACGTAGGCGAACTGCTCCGGCGAGACGAAGCGCACGCTGTTGGGGTCGTAGGCTTCCGGGCGGCCGGCGTGCAGGTAGCCCGCCTTCACCATCTCTTCGGCGATCGTGAACGGGATCGGATACGTGACCGGGACGATGATCGGCGTCTCGTATTTCGCGGTCAGCTTGGCCACGCTCTCGAGGATGACGAGGCCGGCGACGGTCTGGATCTCGCTGATGTCCTGGATGCCCGGGATGTAGAGCACCGAGCGCCCCATCTCGGTCGCGCGTCCGATGGCTTCCTCGATGGCGTCGATGCCCGGGATGCGCCTGACGAACGGCTTCTTCCCCGCCTGGGCGCTGGCGATGTAGTAAAGGACGAATCCGAAGAACATCATCACCCCGACCAGGACGCTCCAGCGGGTCGAGTTGATCCACTGCGAGGTCGCCCGCACCGGCCCGGTGACGCTGCCGGCCATCGTGACTCCGCCCGGCCCGGCGGCATCCACGCGATAGAAGTACTCGGCGCCACGATCGACGGTCTGATCGCGCTTGGACACCTTGCCCGCCGCCAGGGAGTCGACGATCGTCCAGGGTCCGGCCGGCGTGGCCGAACGCGCGAGGTAGTACTGGGTGACGGTGAGCGATCCGGGGACGTCGTCCGGCGAAAGCTTCCACTCGAGCTCGATCGCGCGGCCGGCGTCGTTCGGGACGTCCACCGCCACCAGGCCGGAGGGCGGACGGGGCGCGGGGCTTGCGGTGGCGGTATCGGCCGAGCCGGGCTGGGCCAGGGCGGGGGTGGCGAGGAGGAGGAGCAGCAACGCCATGGCGGCGGCCGGTCCGGCTCCCGCACTGCCCGAGCGCACCCTCTGTGGCAACGGAACCTCCTCGGCTCTCGACGTCCCTGTTACGGGCCACCGGGGGGACGGTGCGCACCGTATCCAACGCTGCCAGCGGCGGCACCCTAGCAACGGCCCGCGAGCGGTGTCAACGCAAATGGGACCCCCGCGACCCGCCGATCAGTCCTCGATCAGCTCGACGTTCGCCCGCGGGACCACCGCGATGCTGTGGTCGTCCGCGAACTCGACCGACATGACCCGCACGCGCGCCTCGGTCTCGAGCGGCTGCAGCTCGGGCGGCAGCTCGACCACGCGGGCGATGCGTCCGAAGTACGGCTCACGGATGACCCGCAGGAGCGAGCCCACCTCGATCCCGAGGCTCTCCGCACCGGAGCGGCGGTCGCTCTCGCTCGTCGCCGCCCGCGGGATGACGATCTCGGGCCGCATGACGCCGGCCCGGATCTGAGTCGCTCCGCTCACCGAGGCCTGCTCGCCCTCGCGATTCGTGAGCAGACGACGGGTCCGATCTGCCATGCGGATCCGGCCGAACCCCTCGGTGAGGACGAGCGTGAAGCCAAGGTCCTCGGCGCCCGTGATGGCGACACCAAGGTCGCGACCCAGCAGCTCGCGCAGGTCACGGTCGTCGAACCCTCCCACCACCACCGCTGCCACGCCCAGCGCCTTCGCCCGCATGAGGGTCGCGTAGGATACGTAAGCGCCGCCCACTACCACGCAGCCCCGATGCGCCTCGGTCAGGCGATCCGCGGTCAGCTCCTCGTCGGGCGAGCTCGAAACGATCCGGAGCGTCCCGAACGTCTCGCCGCCGACTCCGAAGATCCCCTGCATGAGGGCCCCGACCGCTTCGACCACGACGCCTTCACCGGGGATCACCTCGGCGACCACGCCGCGCACGTAGGCATCGATCTCCACCGGGATCGGTCGCTCGCGCAGGATGAGCTGGCCGGTGACCGGGGAGACGCTCTCGATGGTGCCGTCGCTCGGGGCGATCGCCTTCTGGCGGACCAGGCCGAACAGGCTCTTGCCCTCGGCGATGACGTCATCCTTGCGCACCGACGCACCGACCGGGACGGTGAGGGAGTCCGGGACCCTGGCCGGGTCGATCGAGAGCCGGGCGGCGACGTTGACGGTCTGGACGTTTCCCGGCAGCTCGGTGCGGGCGACGACGGTGTCCGCCGTCACCTCGGTCCCGACCGCGACCAGCACGTCACCCTTGAGCGGAAGCCGCCGCTCGCGGCGGATGACCGCGTGATCGGTGACGCGCAGGCCCGGCGTATAGGCGTGCGCCATCACACCTCCCGCGCGTAGAGGCCGAGCGCGCGGTTCCACGCGCGCAGGCGTTCGATGCGCTCATTGGGGTCGTCCGGCAGTGTGAACGGCCGCCGTCCCCGGGTGTCCACGATCAGCCCCACGACCCCGCCCGTGACGTCGGTCTCGAGCGCCTTGCCCTTGCCCACCCCGAGATCGAATCCGCGCTCGGGCCTGGCGACCAGACGCGCCGTGCCCTGCTCGGGGAGCGGGACCACCGCCAGCTCGCCGAACGGGACCTTCATCGTGACCGCCGTCGTGCCCGGGGCGGACACGTCCACCGTCACGCACGGCTGCCCCGGCCTGGCGCCACCGATCGGCGCCAGCACGGCGCCCAGACGCACCAGGCAGTCGCACTCGAATACCTGGGTCGCGGCCTCCTCGTGGACGGTCGAAAGGACGCCGAGCTGCGGTGCCATGAAGATGCTGTCCACCGCCAGGTGCGTGAGCCCTTCGGGGAGGAACGCGTCGATCATCATGAGCGCCGCCTGCACGCGCCGTGGGGCGTGCGAGAGCACGCCGCCCGACCCCACCAGCAGTCCGAGGTCGAGCAGGTTCACCAGCGTGCCGCCGGTCTCGGTCTGGGTCATGATGTCCGAGATCGTGCGCTCGCTCTGGATCCCCTTGAGGCCGACGGCGAGCGCCTT
>JBKJXJ010000230.1:0-3031 GCA_046716125.1 Candidatus Eiseniibacteriota bacterium | reverse complement strand
CGTAGAGGGGCTGCCGAACACCACCCCGGACGGCTTCAAGATGCCGTTCGCAGCGGGACACGTGCGCCGGATGCCGCGGCTGACGGGCGGCCCTTTCCGTTACCAGCGGCACGCGGACAGCTACCTGGACGTGGCCCTGCGCTACGCCCACGTACCGGTGAAGCAGGCGGTGATCTCGCCGTCAGCCCTGAGCCTCATGTACCCGCCCGACGAGATCCCTGCCTACCCCCGCGGGCAGTTCATCGACGACCTGCTCCGCGAGCACGAGAGCGAGGTCCGCGCCTGCCTGCGGAAGGGCGCGCACATGGTGCAGATCGACTTCACGGAAGGGCGGCTTGCGGTCAAGATCGACCCCTCCGGACACCTGCTCCACACCTTCATCGACCTGAACAACCTGGCGCTCTCGCGGTTCAACGCCGAGGACCGCAAGCGCATCGGCGTTCACACCTGTCCGGGCGGGGACCGCGATTCGACCCACAGTGCGGAGATCGATTACGCCGAGCTGTTGCCCAGCCTGTTTCAGTTGAAGGTGGGAAACTTTTACATCGCGCTGGCGGGCGAAGAGGATCGCGTCCGAGTCCTGAAGATCATCCGCGATCACATGCACCCGGACCATCAGGTATTCGTCGGCGTCATCGCGCCGATCGACCCGCGCATCGACTCGCCGGAAGAAGTCCGGGACCGGGTCCTGGAGGCGGCCGAGTACATCCCGGTCGGGCAGTTGGGCACCTGCGACGACTGCGGGTTCTCGCCTTTCTGCGACGACACCTCGACGACGCGTGACACGGCGTTTGCAAAGATCCGGGCGCGCGTGCAGGGCACGGCGCTCGCGGCGGAAGTGCTTGGGGGTGGTTAGTGGCGACGAACGACGACGAGGAGGAACGGCTTCGTTCTGTTGCCCTGAAGAACGCCCGGAGCATTCTCCTTGCGCGCCAGCGGGCCGAGGAGGCGCTTCGCAAGCAGTCGGAGTGGCTGCGGGTCACGCTTTCCAGCATCGGCGACGGGGTGATCAGCACCGACGCCGAGGGCGCCGTGACGTTCATGAACGGAGTGGCCGAATCCCTGACGGGTTGTTCCCAGGCCGAGGCGTCGGGGCGTCCACTGTCGGATGTGTTCCACATCATCAACGAGGACAGTCGCC
This sequence comes from Candidatus Eiseniibacteriota bacterium, assembly GCA_046716125.1. Lineage (GTDB taxonomy): Bacteria > Eisenbacteria > RBG-16-71-46 > RBG-16-71-46 > RBG-16-71-46 > WS-11. Next base: position 1,890 of record JBKJXJ010000230.1, on the reverse strand, counting down.
AGCCGGTCGAGAATCCCGCCCTCAGGGTCTTGCGGGAAGGTGTCATCGTCGGGCTGGCGAACCATACCGTCCTCATCAGGAAGGACGGCACGGAGCTGCCGATAGATGATAGCGCCGCCCCGATCCGGGACGAGCAGGGGAAAATGGTCGGGTGCGTGCTGGTCTTCCGAGAGGTATCCGAGAGGCGACGGGCGGAATCGACGTTGCAGATCAGCGAAGAGCGTTTTCGTTCGCTGGTGACGGCCACGATCTCAGTTGTCTGGACGACGGATGAGGCCGGTCGGTTTGTAACCGAGCAGCCGTCGTGGGCGGCCTATACCGGCCAGACTTGGGAGGAGTATCGGGACTTCGGATGGGCCGATGCGTTGCACGCTGACGACCGGGAGCGGGTGCGGGCGTTATGGGATGCGGCGCGGGCGACGCGAACCTTGTACAAGTCAAACGGACGGGTATGGCATGCCGACAGCGGCACATATCGCCACTTCGAGGCCCGTGGCGTGCCGGTTTGTAAAGCGGACGGGTCGGTACGGGAATGGGTCGGCAGGTGCATGGACGTGGAAGACCAGCGCCAGGTCGAACTGCGGATCTACCGCTTGCTGAATGAACTGCGGGAGTCCGACCGCAAGAAGGACGAGTTCCTGGCGACGTTGGCCCACGAACTGCGTGGCCCGCTTGCCCCGGTCAGAAACTCGCTGGAGATCATGAAGCGCGCGGAGGCCAACCCCGGTCTGTTGGAGCAGGCCCGCATCACGATCGACCGTCAGGTGTCGCACCTGGAGCGGCTGGTCGACGACCTGTTGGATGTTGCCCGCATCAGTCGCAATCTGCTGGAACTCCGCAAGCAACGGGTCGAACTGGCGCCCGTGGTGCATCAAGCTGTCGAAACCTGCCGCCCGCTGGCCGACAGTTCCAGACATGCTGTCACCGTGACCTTGCCGCCCGAGCCGACCTACCTGAACGCCGACCCGGTGCGGCTGGCCCAGGTGTTCAGCAACCTCTTGAATAACGCCTGCAAGTACACCGAGCCGGGTGGTCACATCTGGTTGACCGCCGAGCGTCAGGGGAGCGACGTAACCGTGAGCGTCAAGGATGCCGGCGTTGGCATCCCGCCCGAGATGCTGCCGCGAGTCTTCGAGATGTTCACTCAGATCGATCGGTCATCGGAGCGGTCGCAGGGTGGACTCGGCATCGGATTGGCGTTGGTGCGACGGCTGGTCGAAATGCACGACGGGAGGATCGAGGCGTTCAGCGACGGAGCGGGCCGGGGCAGTGAGTTCGTCGTTCGTCTGCCGCTCTTCGTCGAGAAGCCGAAGGCCCCGCGAACCGAGCCGACCGTCGGCAAGCAGGCGACGACGGCCCGCCGCATTCTCGTTGTCGATGACAACCGGGACGCCGCCGCTTCTCTCGCCATGTTGTTGCAGCTCATCGGCAACGAAACGTTCTCGGCCGGCGATGGCCTTGAAGCGGTGGAAGCCGTGGAGAAGTTCCGGCCCGACGTGGTGCTGCTCGACATCGGGCTGCCCAGGCTGAACGGCCACGATGCCGCCCGCCGCATCCGTGAACAGCCGTGGGGCAAAGACATCGTGCTGGTGGCCTTGACTGGATGGGGTCAGGACGAGGACCGCCGCAAGTCCAGAGAAGCCGGGTTCGACACGCACATGGTCAAGCCAGTGGACCTCGACGCCCTCGTGATGCTGCTCGGTTCTCTGCCCTCGGAGCAGGCGAATCAGCGAGTCAACCGCTGAAGCTGACCGGGGCCTCCATTCCGGCGGGAGATGGTTTGGAGTTGGGCGCCTCGACAGGAGTGGAAGCGGTGACGGTGCTCGACACCATCGGCGGGACCACCAGGGCGCTGACGCTCGAGATGATCGAGACCGCGCGACGGCTCGC
>JBKJXJ010000229.1:0-11900 GCA_046716125.1 Candidatus Eiseniibacteriota bacterium | reverse complement strand
GCCTCTTCCACCGCCCGAGCCGCGTCGAGGAGGGCGATCTGCTGCCGGACCAACCGCTCTCGCAGCGTGATGAACTCCTCGAGCGGGATTCGGCCGTCCTCGTAGGCCTTCTCGACGAGCAGCAGGTCTTGATCGGCCGAAGCAGCAGCCTCGCGCCGAAGCATCCGCTCCTCTTCCGCTCGTTCGAGACCGACACACGCAGTTGCCACGGCCTGACTCACCTGCCGCTCGAGCGCCGCTCGCTCCGCCCGAGCCCGCTCGAGCTCCACTCGCGCCTCTGCGATGCCGGTCGTGTTGAGACCGAACAGCGGGAGGGGAAGCGTGACTCCGAGACCCACCGACGTATCCTCGTCGGAGATGAGTCCACCGCCCACGGGCTCGAGACGGTCCCGACTGACGGAAAGGCCCAGTCTCGGATTGACCCGGCCGAGTCGCTGCTCCAGCTGCAGGCGCATGAAGGAGAGCGATTCGGCTGCAACCGCCCGAGCCAATGCCTGGCGGTGGAGCAGGGCCATGTCCATGGCCGAGTCGGCGTCGCACCGCCAGGGCCGGTCGTCGAGGTCGTCTGCGAGGTCCAGTGGTGCACTTGCGGGCAGCCCGAGCCAGGCTCGCAGGTCACTCGATGCAATCTCGAGCTCGCGTTGCGACTCCACCCCATCGGCTTCCAACCCCAAGGCCTCAGCTCGCAGCAGCCGCGCGTCGAAGCCGGTCAATGTTTCGCGCCGCCGTGCACTCTCGGCTCTCGTGCGCAGGCTTCGCGCCCGCTCACGCAGCGGAGCCAGGAACTCCGACTTGCGGCGCGCCACGAGGTGCCGGCTGTAGGCCTCGTCCACATCCGACGCGATCTCCTGCTCGCGTTCGCCGAGTTCACGCTCCGCCAGAGCGCTGATGACTCGCCCGACACCCGCACGTGCCCCACGTTCCCCGCGCAGGTCCAGCTCCTGTTCGAGGAGCACCCGTCGCGTGTACTCCTTGCTCGACCACGGCGCCGTCACCCCCTCGAGCTCGACCGAGACCTCGGGGTTGTGAGGATACGGGGCTCGTTCGAGGTGGCGCGCTTCGCTCCGCGCGGCCATCCGGCGAGCCACCTCCGGGGCCCCATCGACGACGCGCCGTACCGCTTCCGCCCGAGTCAGGCGCACGGAGTCGACCTGAGCTTCGGCCGGACCGAAGACCGTGGCAGATGCCGTCGCAATGAGGAATCCCATCAGCCGGCTACGGTGCCGCGACACCGAAGACACCCTCGATGGCACGCAGATGGGTCCGGAACTCCTGGAGCTTTCCCTGGGACTTGGTGAGGTCGCCGGCGTCTGCGGCATCGTGCATCTCGCCGACCAGACGATTCGCCGCAGCCAGGTGCTCGTTGAGCTGCTGGCGCTGGTCAGGCGAAAGGTTCCCGGCCTGGTCGGCGACCTGCTTGAGCACGCCGCCGAGCTTGACGGCCTGATCGTGGACCTCGCCGAGCCGCCCTTGCTCCACGGCCTGTGAGAGCTCCGTTTCCCCTTGGCGAACCTGCGTCACCCAGGCCGGAGTCGAAGCGTCCAGCGTCGGAGCGGGAGCAGCCGTTTCCACCGGCGCCTCCACCTGGCCGGACTGCTCCGTCTGTCGGTTCTGCCCGCACCCGCCAACCAGGGCCGCCGTGGCGAGGGCCATCATCCACCTACGTGTCGAATGCATCAGGCCTCCCTTTAAGGAAGTACACGCGCCGACAACGCAGCCGGCCAATGGACGCAGGCCGACTTTGTCGCTGATTTCAGGAACTTGCTTGGGACTCGCCTGCGTAATGTGGGCGATGGACTGCCGCACCAAGGCGAGAGTGCCAGGGCAGCGAGAAACGCTGCGCCTGCGGGCCAGCTCCGCTAGGCGAGCGCGGGCGGGCCGCGGCGGGAGAGGGAGGCCGCGAGGAGGGCTTCTGTGGTGCTACCGGGCGGTCGGGCAAGCTCGAGGAGAGCCACCTCCGAGACTCGCTTCTCGCCGGCGCGGCTCTCATCGATCGAGAGCCATGCGTCCGCCAGACTCAGCGGAGCGAGCGATGGAGGTGCAACGGAGAGCCGATCCATCGGCGGACCCCAAGTGGAGCAACAGTTCGACGCTCCGCTTGGGCAACCGGACTCGCCGTCCTCGTCGCCGTCGCCATGGCAACTGGACGGATCGCACGAAGCCGCGTGGTCGGTGCTCTCGGCTGTCGTCGCCACCGCCGCGCCTGGCGTGGACTCATCGTGCGCAATGAACGCGCTGAATGCACACAGCTGCCCGAACACCACCATGGTGATGGTGACCAAGCCTGCGACGACAGAAGTGAACCGTGTGCGCACGATATTCCTTTCGGCGGAACCGCCCTACGATCTCAGCGCAGTCCGTACAGACATAAGATGAACTCCCGGTCACGAGGCGTCAAGGCAGCAGATGTGCGGCTCGTTGGGCGACGGCCAATGAGCGCTGGCGCGGTCATGGACCTGTCAACCTGGCTGCGTGGAGGATTTGCGGGTGAGCGAGGGTCTCCCATCTCGAGTTCGCTCGGCCGCGACGCAAAGTGGCTACGACATTGGCTACGAGAACCGTCTCAAAGCATGTCCGCTCGTGTCCGGAGCGGCCCGGATCAGCTCGAAGCCCCCACGCCGGCAACTGGCGCAGGGGCTTCGCGATGGGCGCTGTCCGCAATGGCTTGGCGTGACTGTCGATTTCTGTCGAAAACCTCGTTGGACCGCTTAGGAAACGACTGCCTCACTGCGCACGACCAATACCAAGACTCTTCAGGACGTACGCATCCACAGCTCCCGTGCTGCAGCAATCGGCGAGCCGGCCATCGACGACCACCGCCGGCACGCGATGAATCCCGTACTGCTTGGCCTTAGCCTGCGCCCCTCGGTCCGAACGCATGTCGAGCACCTGTACGTCGCAGCTCTCGCAGGCGACGCTCCGCACGACCTCAACCGCCTCATCGCAGCATGGGCAGCCAGCCGTGAACACCTCGATTGTGCGTTGCTTCATCCTCCGTCACCTCCTTCATTCTCACTAGGAACGACCTGCACGAGCGCCGATGAACGAGTTCGACGCGACCACAGCGTCCAAAGCGAGGCGGCGAGCATCAGCACGACGCCTCCGTAAACGGCGGCCGGAACACTCAAGACCATGCGACCAAGGATCACGCCCACGGCTCCGATCATGGCCACGAGCAAGGGCACCGGCTGATTCAGCTGCCATGAGTTCCATCCCACGCTGCCGACGCTTATGGCCACCGAGACCAGGATTAGCGGGTTCAGGATCCGGTCGGTCAGCAGGAACCCGAGGCCGAGCGCAGAAGCGGCGCCGGCGTAGGCTGCGACACACACGGGACATGTTGCCTTGGGCAGCACGGCAACGAGCACACCCGGGACACCAGCCCACGTCCGCCACCTCTCCCTATTCACCTGCTCGCCTCCCCTCGGGGGCGGCTTCGTCGTCGAGCGCTTCCAGAATCGGGCACTCGAGCGACTCACCCCGGCACGCGCAGGACTCTACAAGCGTCGAGACCGCGTTCCGGACGGCCCGAAGGCCGGTGATCTTCGCGTCAACGTCCCGGAGCTTCCCCTCGGCGAGGCGTCGAACCTTCGCCCGATCGCGGCCCCTGACGTGGCGCAACGCAATCAGCTCTTCGACCTCCTTCAGCGTGAACCCGAGGTCCTGGGCCCGCTTGATGAACCGAATGACCCGGATCGTCTCAATGGGGTACTGGCGCCGGCCGGACTCACTTCGCCGCGGAACGCCGAGCAATCCGCGACGCTCGTAGTAGCGGAGGGTCTGAACGTTCACCCCCGCCCTGGCGGCGACCTGGCCGATCGAGAGGGCATCGTTGTTCATGGCACGTGTAGGATGCATCCTATACCTAGGTATAGGTGCAAGGGAATTCTCGTGGCCTCTCAGTTCGGCGATGCAATCAGCGCGAGAGAGAGAGCTCGGCCAGCCAGCCCAGCAAGCGCCCCTCGATAGCTTCGCGAGCACCGCGGCCTCGCCATCGGCCTTCTCGGCGCGAGGACCGGGGCGCGCGGCGGCCTTCCTCGCCGCCTTCTTCGCGGGCTTCCTGACGGATTTCATCTCGATCCTGGGACTTCCTCCAGCGGAGGAGATATGGCCGGGACCTGCGATGAAGCTAGTCGGCCCGCTAGCCGCTCGCTCGCCGGGGCCTCGGCCTGCTCTTGCCCTCGAGATTGAGCGCCACTGCAGCGCGGATGAGATCCTTCAAGGCCGCCGCATCGATCTTGTCGCCTTCGTGGATGTCGATCGCGCGCCTGACATTCCCGTCGAGGCTGGAGTTGAATAATCCTGATGTGTCCTTCAACGCAGATCCCTTGGCGAATGTCATCTTGACGACGTTCTTGTACGTCTCACCCGTGCAGACGATGCCGTCGTGCGACCAGACGGGAGTCCCCATCCACTTCCACTCTTCGACGATATCAGGGTCTGCCTTGTGGGTGATTTCGCGTACTTTCGCGAGCGTCTTCCCGCGCCAGCCCCCAAGGTCCTTGATCTTCTCGTCGATCAATGCAGAGGCAGATCCCGCCGGGACGGACCTTTTCATGTGCACCTCCAACGATCGCACCTGTCGAGCCGCGCTCAGCGTAATCCGCGTGTGGCGCTCGGCAACCGGTGGACGGCGGCCGCCCCTACAGCAGCGCCATGATCGACTTCTGCGCCTGCTCGAGGAGCCCGCCCGCCTGGATGCCCCACCAGAGGGTCAGGCCCAGCGTCACGGCCGTCGCGAGGATGGCGGGGGCGCCCCAGGCGACCTCGACCGGCTCGCCCTGTGGGTCGCGCATGTACATGACCACCGTGATCCGCAGGTAGTAATAGATCGAGATCACGCTGTTCAGCACGCCGACGATGACCAGCGGGATCAGCCCCGCGTCCACGGCGACACTGAACACGTAGACCTTGCCCATGAACCCTGCGGTCGGCGGGATGCCGCCCAGCGAAAGCATGAACACGGTCATCGCCGCCGCGAGGGCCGGGTGACGTGCCCCAAGGCCGGCCAGGTCCGAGACCATGACGCGTTCCTCCTGTTCGCGGCCAAGCAACGCCAGCACGCCGAACGCGCCCAGGTTCATGAGCGAATAGACCGCCAGATAGAAGAGCGCGGCCGATCCGCCGCCGAGCCCACCGGCGACCACGGCGATCAGCAGGTATCCGGCAAGGGCGATGCTCGAGTAGGCCAGCATGCGCTTCACGTTGGGCTGGAGCAGCGCGGTGATGTTGCCCACCGTCATCGTGAGGATGGCGATCCAGGTCAGGAGCGGCCGCCAGTCGGCCTGAAGTCCGGGCAGCGCCACGACGACGAACCGCAGGAGCGCCGCAAACCCGGCCGCCTTGGCGCCGGCCGACATGAAGCCCGTCACCGTCGTCGGCGCGCCCTCGTAGGCGTCCGGGGTCCACATGTGGAACGGCACGGCGGCGACCTTGAACGCGAACCCGGCGAGCACGAGCAGGCTGCCGGCGAGGAGCAGCGGATTCCCGAGCATCGGCGAGTCGGCGAGGAACACCGCCATCCGGCCGAGGTTCGTGGTGCCGGTCGCGCCATAGAGGAGCGCGATGCCGTAGAGAAGGAATCCGCTCGCGAACGCGCCGAGCAGGAAGTATTTGAGCGCCGCCTCGCTCGAGTCGAGCCGGCCGCGCCGGAAGCCCACCAGGATGTAGAGCGCGAGCGACATGAGCTCGAGGCCGAGGAAGACGGTGATGAGGTCGTTCGAGGCCGCCATCAGGATCATCCCGAGCGTCGCCGCGATGATCAGGGCGTAGTACTCGCCGTGGTTGATGCGCGTGCGCCGGACGTAGTCCCACGACTGGAGCACCGCCACCGCCGCCACGCCGCAGAAGAGCAGGGTGAAGAACACGGTGAAGCTGTCGTGGAGGAACATCCCCTCGAACAGCGTGCGCCGCACGTCGCGCACGCGGAACACGCTCCACGCCGATGCCGCCAGGGTGAGCAGGGCGACGACCGCGCCGCGGCTGCTGCCGGATCGAGACGGCAGGAACTCGAGCAGGAGCATGACCATCATCCCGACGCTCAAGCCGATGACGGCCCCCAGTGCCCACCAGTCCGCCGCGATCAAGGCCGCCGGCTGGAAGGGCGTCATCGCACGGCTCCGGGCGTCTGCATGGGGTCCACGGGGCGCTTGAGGGCGGCGGCGGTCTCGGTCATCTGGACCCGCGCCTTGCACAGGGCGATGGTGCGGTCGAGGGTCGGCTGTGCCCGGTCAAGGATGGGCTGCGGGAACACGCCCATCCAGAAGATGAGCAGGATGAGCGGGGCGAAGACCAGCTTCTCGCGGAACGTGAGATCGGCGAGCTTCTCGTTCGCGGGATGCGTCACCGGCCCGAAGAATACGCGCTGGAACATCCACAGCATGTAGAGCGCGGAGAGGATGACGCCGGTGGCGGCGATGATCGCCCACATGGGATTGGTCCGGAACGCGCCCAGCAGCACCAGGAACTCGCCGACGAACCCGTTGGTCCCGGGCAGTCCGATCGAGGACAGCATGACGATCAGGAAGATCGTGGCGTAGACCGGCATCGGTTTCCAGAGGCCGCCGAAGTCGGCGATCATACGCGTGTGACGGCGCTCGTAGAGCACGCCGACCAGGAGGAACAACGCCCCGGTCGAGACGCCGTGGCTGAGCATGGTCATCATCCCGCCCGCCATCCCCTGGGGATTGAGCGCGTAGAGCCCGAGCATGCAGAACCCGAGATGGCTCACCGATGAGTAGGCGACCAGCTTCTTGAGATCGGGCTGGACCATGGCGACCAGCGCGCCATAGACGATGCCGACCAGCGACAGCCCGACGATCCAGGGCGTGAACTCCGCCGAGGCCGACGGGAAGAGCGGCATGGCGTACCTGACATAGCCGAACGTCCCCATCTTGAGGAGGACGGCCGCCAGGATGACCGAGCCCGCCGTCGGCGCCTCGACGTGCGCGTCCGGGAGCCAGGTGTGGAACGGGAACATGGGCACCTTGATCGCGAACGCGAACGCGAAGGCGAGGAAGAGCCAGGTCTGCTGGGCGGGATCGAGCGCCAGCGCGTAGAACGCGTCCAGCGAGAAGGTCGGCACGCCGGTCACGGCGCGGTTGTGGAAATAGAGCCACAGGATGGCGACCAGCATGAGGACGCTGCCCGCCATGGTGTAGAGGAAGAACTTCATCGCCGCGTACACGCGCCGTGGGCCGCCCCACACGCCGATGAGCAGGTACATCGGGATGAGCATGGCCTCCCAGAACACATAGAAGAGCAGCAGGTCGAGTGCGAAGAAGGTGCCGAGCATCCCCGCTTCGAGCGCCAGGAGCATCGCGTAGAACTCGCGTTCGCGCTTCTCGACCGCCGACCAGGCGCTCACGATGACGATGGGCGTGAGCACCGTGGTCAGCAGCGCGAGCAGAACCGCGACGCCGTCGGCGCCCACGTGGTAGGTGGCACCAAGGCTCGGGATCCACGTCAGCTGCTCCACGAACTGCCAGCCGGGCTCGCCCGGGCGATAGCGCCACCAGAGCGGCAGCGAGAACGCCAGCTCGGCGAGCGAGGCGATCGTGGCGAGCCACCTTAGTGTGCGGCCCGAGGTCCCCGGGAGCACGGCGATGAGCACCGCGCACAGGAGCGGGAAGAAGACCAGCCACGAGAGCCAGGGGAACTCGTTCACGTCAGTCCCTCAGGAAGTGTGCGATGAGCGCCGCCACGCCGAGCGTGAGGAACAGCGCGTAGGTGCCGACGAAGCCGGTCTGGAACAGGCGCGAGACGGCGGAGAGGCCCTCGAAGGTGCGGGCGACGCCATTCACCGTGCCGTCCACGACCTTCTCGTCCCAGAAGCGCCACAGGCCCTGCGAGAGGGCGTGCAGCGGACGAACGATGAGCCCGTCGTAGAACTCGTCCACCCAGTACTTGTTCAGCAGCGTGCGGTGCAGCGCCGGCGCGCGTTCCGCGAGCGGCTCGGCCCCCATGCGTCCGGAGCCACGGCCGTAGACCCGAAACGCCATGGCGATGCCGAAGCCGGCCACCGCGACCGAGAGCACGATCAGAGCCCACTCGGCGACGACCGAGAGATGGGGCACGGCGTGGGCGGCGGCCGCGCCGTGCGCTCCGGCTCCGCCTCCCCCGCTCTCGAACACCGGCGCGAGCCAGCGCGCGAGCGCGTGCCCGCCGTGCTGGAAGGGCAGGCCGACCCAGCCGCCGACCACCGAGAGCACGGCGAGGACGACCAGCGGCGCAATCATGACGCGCGGCGATTCGTGCAGGTGATGCTCGGCCTCGTGGGTGAGGCGCGACTCGCCACGGAAGCAGAGCAGGTAGAGCCGGAACATGTAGAAGGCGGTGAGCGCCGCGCCCAGCAGCCCGGCGATCCAGACACCGTAGTGACCGGTCGCGAACGCCCCGGCGAGGATCTCGTCCTTGCTGAAGAAGCCGGAGAGCGGCGGCAGGCCGGCGATCGCCAGCGTCGCGACCAGCATGACCCCGTGCGTCCAGGGGAGTTTCTTCGCGAGCCCCCCCATGCGGCGAAGGTCCTGCTCGTCCGAAAGCGCGTGGATGACCGAGCCGGCGCCGAGGAACAGCAGCGCCTTGAAGAACGCGTGGGTCATGAGGTGGAAGATGCCGGCGCCGAAGGCGCCGACCCCGAGCGCGAAGAACATGTACCCGAGCTGGCTCACCGTGGAATAGGCGAGCACGCGCTTGATGGCGTTCTGGGCCACTCCGATCGTGGCCGCGAACAGCGCGGTGGCCGCGCCGATGATCGCCACGACCTCGAGCGACAGCGGCGCGAGCTGGAAGAGGACGTGGCAGCGCGCGACCATGTAGACGCCGGCGGTGACCATGGTGGCTGCGTGGATGAGCGCCGAGACCGGGGTCGGCCCCTCCATCGCGTCGGGCAGCCAGGTGTAGAGCGGGATCTGGGCGCTCTTGCCGGTGGCGCCGAGGAACAGCGCGAGCGTGGCGAAGGTGATCGCCACCGAGCCGACCGCGAACACGTGCGGGGCGACGACGAACAGCTTCTCGTAGTTGAGGCTGCCGCCCCACGCGAACAGCGTCAGCATGCCGAGCAGGAAGCCGAAGTCGCCGATCCGGTTGACGATGAACGCCTTCTTCCCCGCCTCGGCGGCCGAGGGCTTCGTGTACCAGAACCCGATCAGGAGGTAGGAACAGAGACCGACCCCCTCCCAGCCCACGAACATGAGCAGGAAGTTGTCCGCGAGGACCAGCGTGAGCATCGCGAACATGAACAGGTTGAGGTAGAGGAAGAAGCGGCGGAACGAGCCGTCGTGGCTCATGTAGCCGACCGAGTAGACGTGGATGAGGAACCCGACGCCGGTCACGACCAGCACCATGACCGCCGAGAGCGGATCGAGCAGGAACGAGACGTCGGCCGAGAAGTCGCCGACCCGCATCCAGGTGTAGATCGTCTCGGTGATGGCGCGGTCGGCCTCGGGCAGGGCGGCGAGCGCCATGACCGCGCGGACGGCGAAGATGAACGCGGCCCCCACCGCCCCGCACGCCAGCCACGTGGTGCCGCGCTTGCCGAGCCGGTCGCCGATCAGGAGGCTCAGTGCCACGGCGGCGAGCGGCAGCGCGGGGATGATCCACAGCATCGGCGGCGGCACGGTCTTAAGTCCTATCCCTTGAGCAGGTTGATCTCGTCCACGTAGACCGTCTCCTTGAGACGGAACACGTTGACGATGATGGCGAGGCCCACGGCGACCTCGGCGGCGGCGACCGCCATGACGAAGAACACGAAGATCTGGCCGTCGAGAGAACCCAGCTCCCGCGCGAAGGCCACGAACGCGAGGTTGGCGGCGTTCAGCATCAGCTCGATGGACATGAAGATGATGAGCGCGTTGCGGCGCACGAGGACGCCGATCACCCCGATCACGAAGATGATGGCGCTCAGGGTCAACATCCACGAGAGCGGGATCATGCGGGCTCCTGCGACCGCGCCACGGGAGAGGCGACGGGGTCGGCGGCCACGATCGGGGCATCGGGCGCGGCGCCTGGCGCGGGCTCCTGGGAACGCAGGTTCGGCACCCGTCCCTTGGCGATGACCACCGCGCCCACCATCGCGACCAGCAGCAGGATCGAGGTGATCTCGAACGGGAAGAGGTAGCGCGTGTAGAGCACCTGCCCGATCGCCTGCGTGTTCCCGACCGTCGCGACCGCGTCGGGCGAGTGCGGTCCCGGCGCCCAGCGGCGGGCGAGCAGGATCCAGCCCTCGACGAACAGCACGATGCCGACCGTCCACCCGACGCCCCGTCGCAGCGCGATGTGGACGCCGTGTTCGACGTCGCGCTTGAGGTTGAGGTACATGATGACGAACAGGAACAGCACCATGATCGCGCCGGCGTACACGATGACCTGGACCATCGCCAGGAACTCGGCGTGGAGCAGCACGTAGATCCCGGCGAGCGAGCAGAACGCGAGCACCAGGAAGAGTGCGCTGGTCACCGGGTTCTTGTGCAGGATCACGAGCAGGCTGCACGCCACGAGCATGGCGGCGAAGCCGATGAACAGGGCCGGCATCATCCGTTCGTCCTCCACCACACCATCACGGCGGTGAACAGGATGTTCGCGAGCGACAGCGGCAGCAGCACCTTCCACCCCAGGTTCATGAGCTGGTCGTAACGGAGCCGCGGGAATGTCCAGCGCACCCAGATGAAGAAGAACAGCAGCGCGCCGAGCTTGGCGAAGAACCAGATGAACTTGAGCGAATCGGGGAGCCACGGACCGTTCCAGCCGCCGAGGAACAGCGTCACGGCGATGCACGAGATCGAGATGACGTTGGCGAACTCGCCGAGGAAGAAGAGGCCGAATTTCATGCTGGAATACTCGGTGTGGAAGCCGGCGACCAGCTCGGCTTCGGCCTCGGGCAGATCGAACGGCGCGCGGTTGGTCTCCGCGAGCGCCGTGAGCATGAAGATCCCGAACGCGATCGGCTGGTAGACCACGAACCACCAGCCCTCCTGCGCGTGGACGATGTCCACCAGCGAGAGCGAGCCGGCCATGATCAGGACGCCGATGGTCGAGAGGCCCATCGCGAGCTCGTAGGAGATCATCTGCGCCGAGGAGCGGAGCCCGCCGAGCAGGGCGTACTTGTTGTTCGAGGACCAGCCGCCGAGGGTGATCGCGTACACCCCGAGGCTCGACATCGCGAGGAAGAGGAGCAGCGCGACGTTGATGTCGGTCACGCGCAGGGCGTCCTGCGGGCCGAAGGGCACCACCGCGAACGTCACGAGCGCCGGGATGACCGCGAGCATCGGCGCGATGTGGAAGATGACCTTGTTGGCGCCGTCCGGGGTGAACTCCTCCTTGAAGAACAGCTTGAGGACGTCGGCCGCCGGCTGGAGGAGTCCGAAGGGGCCGACGCGGTTGGGTCCGACGCGCGCCTGCATGTGGCCCGCGATCTTGCGCTCGGCGAAGATCATGTAGGAGACCAGACCCAGCATCGCGTGCAGGATGATGAGGATCTTGACCAGTGCCCAGAACACGAGCTGGACATCGGGGTGGTTCCAGATCGCGGCCATCAGTTGCGGTCCCCCATCAGTCCCGCGCGCCCACGGACTCGGCCGCCGCGGACGTCGCAGCCCGCGTCGCACGCACGCGCAGGCCGGCGCTCGATGGCGCGCCGAGACGGTTCAGCTCGACCTCGGCGTACGCGTAGGGCAGGACGACGCTGCCGGCCGGCACATCGGCGTCGATCGCGCCCGGCACGCGGACGGCCCCCGCGGGGCCCGCGAGGTCGAGCAGGTCCCCCTCCGCGACGCCGAGGCGCTTCGCCTCGTCGGGATGGAGAAACGCGCGCGCCCCTTTGGCGAGCTTCGGCAGCAGCTCGCCGCGATGGGAGAGGCTGCCTTGTAGAAACAGCGTGCCGCCCGAGAGCAGCCACAGCCCAT
>JBKJXJ010000228.1:0-3097 GCA_046716125.1 Candidatus Eiseniibacteriota bacterium | reverse complement strand
TCTTCGATCGCCGCCGCCGCCGCGCGCGCCGAGGCGAAGCGCTCCTCGGGCAGCTTGGCCATCAGCTTGAGGATCACCGCCTCCAGCGCCGCGGGGACGCCGTCGCGATAGGTGGAGGGCGGAACCAGCGGCGCGTTCAGGTGCTGCGAGATCACGATCAGCGCGTCGTCCCCGGTGAAGGGCAGGCGGCCGGCGACCATCTCGTACAGCACCACCCCGAGCGCGTAGAGATCGGCGCGGCCGTCGACCTCGCCGCCGAGCGCCTGCTCGGGCGCGAGGTAGGCCGCCGTGCCGATCACCGTCCCGGCCTGGGTCAGGCGCGTGCCGCGGTCGATCCGGGCGACGCCGAGGTCGGCGAGCTTGATCCGCCCGGTCCCGTCCTCGCCCGCGATCAGGATGTTCTCGGGCTTGAGGTCGCGATGGACGATCCCGTGCGCGTGCGCATGCTCGAGCGCCGCGCACAGCTCGAGGCCGATCCCGCACACGCGATCGAAAGGCAGGTCGCGCCGGGTCGCGAGATTGCCGCCCCCGACCAGCTCCATCACCACGAACGGCACGCCACCGTGCTCGCCGGTGTCGTGCACCGCGACGATGTGGGGATGATTGAGCGCCGCCGCCGCCCGCGCCTCGTGGAGCAGGCGGGCGCGGGCGTCGGCGTCCTCCGCGCCCGAGAGCAGCTTCACCGCCACGTCGCGTCCCAGCGTCGTGTCGTGGGCGCGATAGACCACGCCCATCGCCCCCTGACCGAGCAGGGCATCGAGGCGATAGCGGTTCTGGAGGGTCTGGCCGAGCATGGAGACGCAAAACTAGCGCCTCGCTCGTGCGGTGGGAAGGGCGACGCGATCGGCCTGTGCGGGACCGCCTAATTCAGGCTCGCCACCAGGTGCCAAAGGTTGGCGACGTGCCCCTCGACGCTCTCGCGGTCAGCGGCATCGGGCCGGCGACGCAGGTAGCCGGCGAGGGCGTCGAACGCCGGACCAAAGCGCCGCAGCCGGTAGAGCAGCAGTCCGCGGTCGCGCAGCTCGTCGAGATCGTCGGGGCGCAGCAGCAGCAGGCGGTCGACGGCGGCCAGCGCGCCCTCGTCGTCGTTGGCCTTGAGGTAAGCGCCTTTCAGGTAGTCTTTGGCGTCGCCGCGGAAGCCCAGCTCCTTGAACACGAAACTGCTCAGCCAGGCGAGCTTCTGCAGGTTGTTCCATCCCGGCTCGAGGCGCTGGCGCAGCGTCGCCACCCAGCTCTCGAGCGTGTGGAGCTGGTCATCGACGTCGATGTGCGGATCGGACTCGGCGGCGACCCGCAGCGCCGGCCAGTCCGCCGCGGGTTCCGCGGAGATGGACTGCCGCTCGGGTGCCGGCACCAGCACCACGCCGCGCCGGCGCCACCACACCCGCCGCCTCGTGGCGTAGGCGCCGTAGTAGCGCACCCGGGGGTCTCGTAGCGCTCCGGCACGTGGTCCACCCAGCGGGCCAGGAACTCGAGCGCGCTCACTGGCCCTCGAACACGCTGTGCTCCGGCGTCAGGATGCTCAGATGAAACGTGGCCGACATCGTTCGACCACCGCCGCCATCTTCTCGGCCGCCTCCTGCGCCTCCTCGATGCCGCCGCGCTGATAGGGGGCGGGCTCGGACGTCTACCGCCGCAGCGGTTTCAGCATTCGTCTCACATCGCCGAGCGGGAGCGCCCGCACACTGGGCGCCATCCGGTAGGACTTCTTCCCCGCGTGAGTGACGTCGAGGGAGTCGAGCTTCAGGTCGCGCAGCGCAGTGCGCATCGAGGGCGTCAGGGTCGGCGCGTCCGTGAGCTTGAACTCGAACCCGAGCCGCCGGCCACCGTGGACCACCAGCAGGTCGAGCTCGGCGCCTGCATGCGTTCGCCAGAAGTGGCACTCTTCCGGGTGCGCGGCGAGTTCGCGGGTCACGACCTGCAGCGCGAATCCCTCCCACGACGCCCCGGCCTTGGGATGACCCCGCAGGCCGGTGATGTCGGCGATGCCGAGCAGGGCATGGAGCAGGCCCGAATCGGCGATGTAGACCTTCGGGGCTTTGACCTGGCGCTTCGCAAGGTTCTCATGCCAGGGCTTAAGCTGGCGCACCACGAATGTCGCCGTGAGCTGATCCAGGTAGCGACGCACACTCGTATCCGCAACGCCGGACGAACGCGCGAACTCCGAAGCATTCCACACCTGCCCGTGATGGTGAGCCAGCATCGTCCAGAATCGTCGCAGGGTCACCGAGGGGACCCGGAATCCAAGCTGCGGCAACTCCCGCTCCAGGAAATCCCTGATGAACTCCCGACGCCAGTCCCGGCTGGCCTCCTCCGTACGGGCCAGAAAGGAGCGCGGAAACCCCCCACGCAGCCACAAGCGTTCGAGCGCCCCCCGGCCGACCTCCGAAAGATCGAATCCCCCCAACTGGAGATAGGCGATCCGACCCGCGAGGGTCTCCGACGTCTGCCTCAGCAGCTCGGGCGACGCGCTGCCGAGCAACAGGAAGCGCGACTGCCGCGGGCGGCGATCCGCCAGGACTCGCAGGGCCGGGAAGAGTTCCGGCCGCCGCTGGACCTCGTCCACGACCACGAGGCCGCGCAACTCTTCGAGTGCCAGCATGGGGACGTCCAGGTTGGCGAGATCCCCGGGGCGCTCGAGGTCGAACGAAGTCGTTCGGCCACCCTGTGCGGTCGCGACCTGCTTCGCGAGCGTGGTCTTGCCGACCTGCCGCGGGCCAATGATCCCCACGACCGGGAACTCACGGAGCAGGCGCAGCGCGCGGCGACGGTAACGGGCGCGATCGATCACGGCCCAAGACCACCATGAAATATCGGCGGCTACCGCTGAGATTTCATAGTCCACCGTGGCGACGGCCTGCCCCCAACAACTTGGGGCGCCGGGCCCGCAACCGCCTCAGTGCCGCCGAGCTCTCCCGCGCCTACGCCTTGCCCTCCCCCACCCCATCCGCCAGCACCGTCGCGCGGTTGTTGCTCACTTCGAAGAACCCGCCGCTCACCTCCCTGCGCTGGGTCTCACCACTGGCGACCCGCACGGTATGAGTGCCCTGCGCGAGCCCGGTGACCAGCGCCGCGTGATGCGCGAGCACCCCGTGAT
>JBKJXJ010000227.1:0-15183 GCA_046716125.1 Candidatus Eiseniibacteriota bacterium | reverse complement strand
CCCCGGGCCGCGACGGCATCTCCGCGCGCGCCGTCAGGCCGAAGCGTCTCGCCAAACCGGCTCGCAAGCGCGACCAGCGCTCGAACCGCAAGCGCCAGACGCGCCGCATCGGCATCACCTGCTACTCGCATTTCGGAGGCAGCGGCGTGGTCGCCACCGAGCTCGGGCTCGCGCTGGCGCGGCGGGGCTACGACGTCCACTTCATCGCCCACCGGCTCCCGTTCCGGCTGCGCGAGTTCTCCTCGAACCTCTTCTTCCACGAGGCGGCATCGGCGTCCTACCCGGTGTTCGAGCAGGTGCCCTACAACCTCGCGTTGACCACGAAGATGGTCGAGGTGGCCGAGAACTACGACCTCGACCTGATCCACGTCCACTACGCGATGCCGTTCGCCGCGAGCGCCTACCTGGCCCGTCAGCTCCTGCACCCGCGTCCGCTCGGTGTCGTGACGACGCTGCACGGGACCGACATCACCGTGGTCGGGATGGAGCCGGCGTTCTTCCGCGTCACCAAGTTCAGCATCGAATCGAGCGACCGGGTGACCGCGGTGAGCCGGTTCCTGAAGGAGCGCGCCGAGGAGAGCTTCGGCATCACGCGGCCGATCGAGGTCATCTACAACTTCGTGGACCCGCGCGTGTTCGCGCCCAGGCGGCGCACCTCGCTGCGGCTCGCCCCGCCCCAGACCCGGGTCATCATGCACGCGTCCAACTTCCGTGCTGTCAAGAACATCCCGGCCGTGATTCGCATCTTCGCTGAAGTCCGCAGGCGCGTGCGCGCCAAGCTGGTCATGGTCGGGGACGGACCCGAGAAGGCCGCGGCCGAGCAGCTCGCACGCGAGCTCGGCGTGGACCGGGACGTCCTGTTCCTCGGCAACCAGGACTGCATGGAGGAACTGCTCCCACTGGCCGATATCTTCCTGTTGCCGAGCTCGTCGGAAAGCTTCGGTCTGGTCGCCCTGGAGGCCATGAGTGCCGAGGTGCCGGTGGTCGCGTCGAACGTCGGAGGGTTGCCCGAGGTGGTGGAGCATGGCCTCACCGGATTCCTGCACGATCCCGAGCATCTGGCCGGCTTCGTCAACTCGACGCTGCGCCTCCTCACCCACGAGCGGCTGCGGCGGACGATGGGTCGGAGGGGCCGCCGGGTCGCGCGCGAACGCTTCGTCCTCGACGACATGGTGGATCGGTACATCCGCGTGTACGACTCGCTGCGCTGAACCCATGCTCGGGAAACGACGTCGGCTGGCCGTGCTGGCCGAAGGCAGCTTCACCCCGCTCGAGGGCAAGACCGCCCTCGGTATCCTGCGCTACCGGCCGGAGGAGGTCGCGGCCGTCATCGACTCGACCCGTGCCGGACGCTCGTGCGAGGCGTGCGTCGGGGTGGGAGGGGCGATCCCGGTGGTCGCGGACGTGGCATCCGCGGCGGCGCTCGGCGCCGACGGTCTGCTGATCGGCATCGCGCCCCAGGGTGGCGGGCTTCCGGCGGCATGGCGGCCGTTCGTGCGCGCGGCGCTCGAGCGGGGCTGGGACGTGCTCTCGGGCCTGCATCACTTCATCGCCGACGATCCCGAGTTTGCGGCGCTCGCCAGGGCCCGGGGAGCGGCGCTGCTGGACGTGCGGCGCACGCCCGCGCGGCGGCCGATCGCAGCAAGGCGCGCGGCGCGCGCGGACGCGCTCGTGGTGCTCACCGTAGGCAGCGACTGCAACGTCGGCAAGATGACCGTGGCGCTCGAGCTGCGGCGCGAGCTCGAGGCGCGCGGCGTGCGCGCCGCTTTCGTCGCCACCGGTCAGACCGGGATCTTCATCGCCGATCGTGGCATCGCGGTGGACGCGGTGGCCTCGGACTTCGTCGCCGGCTTCGCCGAGGAGCTGGTGCTCGAGGCGGCGCGCGAGGCCGACGTGGTGCTGGTGGAAGGGCAGGGGGCGCTGCGCCACCCCGGGTACTCCGGCGTGACGCTCGCCCTGATGCACGGCGCCGCACCGGCGGCGATGGTGCTGTGCCACCAGTCGGGTCGTGAGTCCATCCGTCGCATGGACGAGGACGTCGTCATCCCCGCGTTGTCGCAACTGGTGCGCGAGTACGAGGAGACGGCGGCGTGGGTGAATCCCGCGCGCGTCGTTGCGGTCGCCCTCAACACCCGCGATCTCGACGAGCGCGCGGCGCGTGAGGCCGTCGCCGCCGCATCGCGCGAGACCGGGCTCGCGGCTTCGGACCCGGTGCGGTTCGGGACCGGACCCCTCGCCGACGCGGTGATCGCCGCCCACGCGGACCGGAGGCGACATGCGACTGCGACGTGAGACGCTGGATCTCAAGACGACGTTCGAGTTCAGGATCGCCGTGGGCGCGAGCAAGGGCCACGCGAACACCCTCGTCCGACTCGAGCACGAGGGGGTCGAGGGTCTCGGCGAGGCCGCCCCATCCCACTACTATGGGGAGGACCGCTCGCTGGTCGAGGCGGCGCTGGACGCCTGGGCGCCCTGCCTCGGCGACGACCCGCTGGCGCTGGACGCCATCGAGCGGCGCATGCACGACGCGCTCCGCGGCAACGGGGCGGCGCATGCCGCGATCGACATGGCGCTCTACGACTGGATCGGCAAGCGCCTCGGGCTCCCGGTGTGGAAGCTGCTCGGCCTCGACCCGACGCGCGTCCCGCTCTCGTGTGTCACGCTCGGCATGGCGCCCCCTGAGGAGATGGAGCGCAAGCTCGAGACCGTGATCGATTTCCCGATGCTCAAGGTCAAGCTGGGCGCCCCGGGCGACGTGGACAACCTCCGGCGTATCCGCGCGCGCTACAGGGGCCGGATCCGGGTGGACGCCAACACCGCCTGGCGCGCGGCGGACGCGGTGCGGGTGCTGCGCGAGATCGCGCCGCTCGACATCGACCTGGTCGAGCAGCCGGTGGCGCGCGAGGACCTTGATGGTCTGCGCTGGGTGCGCGAGCGGAGCCCGATCCCGGTCTACGCCGACGAGAGCTGCCACCACCTCGGGGACATCGCCAACCTGGCGGGCCGGGTGGATGGCGTGAACCTCAAGCTCATGAAGACGGGCGGGATCCGCGAGATGCAGCGGATGATCCACGCCGCGCGCAGCCACGGCATGGGCGTCATGCTGGGCTCGATGGTCGAGACGAGCCTCGCGCTCTCGGCGGCAGCCCAGCTCGCCCCGCTGGCGGACCACCTCGACCTCGACGGTCACTGGCTCCTCAAGGACGATCCGTTCACGGGCGCGCCGGGGGACCGCGGGCGCATCACGCTCTCCGATCTTCCGGGGCTGGGCGTGGCCCGGGCGGGGGACACGCCGGCATGATCATGCGCCTGCGTGTCTACCTCATGGCGGTCGGGCTCGCGGCCCTGGCGCTGCTCGCGACCCATCTGCCGCCCGACCTCGAGCACCGTGGGGTGCACTACCTGGCCTGGACGGCGATCTGTCTGCTGTCGGAGATGCTGTGGCTCTCGACGCTCTCCGGCGAAGGCACGGTCAGCATGGCGTCGACCGCGAATCTCGCGACCCTCACGCTGTGGGGCCCGGAAGCATCCATGTGGATCGTCTCGGCGAGCACGCTCATCGCGGTGCTGTTCGTGCAGCGCAAGCCCTGGGTGCGCGCCGTCTTCAACGCGGCCCAGAGCGTCATCACGATGTGGCTCGGGGGCCTGGTGTTCGTGCTGCTGGGGGGTCCGCCTGGAGGCCTCGAGAGCGCCGGCCGCGTCCTCACGGGCGAGGGCGGCGCCGCGGCGCTGGTGCCGGGGGTGCTGGGACTGTTCGCCACCTACCTGCTGGTCAACCGTGCCCTGGTCGCGGTCGCCGTGGCCTGGTCCACCGAGCGTGCGTATCTCCGGGTGCTGCGCGAAGACTGGTTCTACCGCGAACGGCTGCTCGACGACCTCGCCTCGTTCTTCCTGAGCCCGCTGGTCGTCATCTCGTACGCCGCGATCGGCTACGTGGGCGTCGTTCTCTTCTACGCCCCGCTGCGGATGAACTACGAATCGCAGAAGCGCTACGTCGAGCTGCGCAACGCGCAGAACCTCCTCGTCCACAACGAGCGCATGGCGGCGAAGGGGGAGATGGCGGCCGAGATCGGCCACGAGCTGCGCAACCAGCTGGCGGCGATCAGCGGGCGCGCCCAGATGCTCCTGCGCGACAGCGACCGCGAGGCGTTCGCCTCGGTGCCCCGTCATGCGCAGATCATCCTCGAGCAGTCCCGGCGCATGGAGACGCTGTCCAAGGGGCTGATGGACTTCTCGAGCGCCGAGCTTCGCATCGAGCGGATGGACCTCAACGCACTGGTCCAGCGCTCGATGGAGTTCGTGCGCTCCCAGAACAAGTTCGACACCGTCGAGTGGGACCTGCGCCTGGCGGGGGCGATGCCCGAGCTGCGCGCCGATCCGGGCCAGATTCAGCAGGTCCTGCTCAACCTCTTCATCAACGCGGCCGAGGCGATGGCCGAGGCCCACAGGCCGCGCCAGCTCATCTCGGTGTCGACGAGCCTCGACGACCGGGCACGACAGGTCGTGCTGGTGGTCACCGACACCGGGCCGGGGATCCCCATGAACCAGCTGGGGAAGGTGTTCGAGCCCCACTTCACGACCAAGCCCGAGGGTCACGGGTTCGGGCTCTCGACCTCGTATCGCATCGTCGCCAGCCATGGCGGCACGATCGTGGTCGAGAGCCCGCCGGGACAGGGCGCGCGCTTCACCCTGCGGCTTCCGCTCCACGGTCCCGGCCCGGGCAGCTGGAGCTGACCCTTGAGGATGCGAGGGGCGTGAGCGGGGCGGGCGGCGGGCCGGGCCCGGGTGTCGAGACCGCGACGGCCGAAGCGGTCGTTGCCCGGGTCGACTTCGGCTCCTGCGTCCTGCTCATGGATGACGGCGGGCTCATCGCCGCGCGCGCCCGCGGCAAGCTCATGGGCCCACGGAAATCGCTCGGCAATACCGTGGTGGTCGGCGATCGCGTGCGCTGGCGGATCGCCCCGTCGTCGGGGCGCGCGATCGAGGAGGCGATCCTCGAAGGCGTCGCGCCGCGGCGGAACTGGTTCTCACGGCGCGCCAGCGGCGGTCGCGCCGCGGAGCAGGTCGTTGCCGCCGACCTCGACCAGGTCGTGCTGGTGGCCTCGGTGGCCGAACCCGACTTCAGCCGCGGCCTCGCCGACCGCATCTTCTGCCAGAGCGAGGTCGCGGGGCTGCCCGCGCGACTCGTGCTCAACAAGATGGATCTCGCCTCGCGCACGCCCGGCGTCGATCCCGAGGGTCTGCTCGAGGACTACGCGCGCGCGGGCGTGCCCGGCCATCGCGTCAGCGCCCGGCACGGCGAGGGGATCGAGGAGCTGCGCCAGGCCTGTCGCGGACGACGGAGCCTGTTCGTCGGACACTCGGGGGTGGGCAAGAGCAAGGTGCTGAACGCCCTCGTGCCCGGTCTCGCGCTGCTCGAAGGGGCGGTGAACGAGAAGACCGGCAAGGGCCGGCATACGACCACCGCCGCGGTGCTGGTGCGGCCCGAGCCGGATTTCGAGCTGATCGATACGCCCGGCGTACGGGCGTTCTCGCCCTGGGGGGTCGAGCCGGGCGATCTCGACCGGGCCTACCGGGAGTTCCAGCCGTTCCTCGGCACCTGCCGATTCGGAGACTGCCGTCACGCGGGCGAGCCGGGGTGCGCGATCGCCGCCGCCGCCGCCTCGGGCGCGATCGCGCCGCGGCGCTACGCGTCGTACGTCAAACTGCTGGAGGAACTGAACGAGGGCGAGGGGGCGCACCGCTCCGCCTGACCAGAGGGCCGCGGGACCGGCCGTGGGAGCGCTCGCGTGCGGGTTCGGGTATGCTCCCCGCCGTGACTCCGTCCGGCGTGCCGTTCGGTCCTCACCTGCTCGCGCTGGAGTGCTCCGCGTGCGGGAAGTCCCACGATCTGAGCGCGCCCCGTTCGGTGTGCGAGAGCTGTGGCGGGCCGCTCCTCGCGCGCTACGATCTGGAGCGCGTGCGGTCCACGATCCGGCGCGATGATCTGGGCCGCTTCGGCACCGACCTGTGGCGCTATCGCGCGGTCCTCCCGTTCGCCGCCGACTTCCCGGCCGTGCGACTGGGCGAGGGGGGCACGCCGCTTCTCCCGCTGGCGGACACCGCCGCCGAGCTCGGGCTCGCCGAGTTGTGGCTCAAGGACGAGGCGCCCAATCCCACCCAGTCGTTCAAGGCCCGCGGCCTGGCGCTGGCGGTGAACGGCGCGCTCGCGTTCGGCCGGGACGCCATCGCGCTCCCCTCCGCCGGGAACGCCGGGAGTGCCGCGGCCGCCTATGCCGCCGCCGCCGGCATCCGCTGCCGGATCACGGTCCCCGACGACACGCCCGAGGTGTTCATGCTCGAGCAGCGCGCCTTCGGCGCCGAGGTGTTGACGGTCCCCGGCACCATCTCGGACGCCGGGCGGGCGCTGGCGGGCTTTGCACCCTCGCCCGAGTGGTGGAACGTGGCGACCTTCCGCGAGCCGTTCCGCCTCGAGGGCAAGAAGACCCTCGGCTACGAGATCGCCGAGCAGTGCGGCTGGCGACTGCCGGATGTCATCCTCTATCCTGCCGGTGGAGGCACGGGCCTGGTCGGCATGTGGCGGGCGTTCCGCGAGCTGGGTGAGCTGGGATGGTGCGAGGGCGCGATGCCGCGCCTGATCGCGGTCCAGCCTGAGGGGTGCGCCCCGGTCGTCCGGGCCTTCGATGCGGGGGCGATGACCGTGGCGGGATGGGAGGGGGCGGTGACCCTTGCGCTGGGATTGCGAGTGCCGGCGCCTTACGCCGGTGCTCTCATCCTGAGCGCCGTCCGCGAGAGCGGCGGGACCGCGGTGGCGGTGAGCGAGGAGGAACTCCTGGACGGCATGAGCGCCCTGGCGGCCGACTCGGGCTGTCTCGCCTGTCCCGAGGGCGGGGCCACGCTCGCCGCGCTGCTGCGGCTGCGCGCGAGCGGCGAGGTCAAGGCGAAGGAGCGCGTCGTGATCTACAACACCGGCAGCGGCCTCAAGTACCCGGACGCCTGGCGGCAGGCGCTGGAGCGCCGCGCCTCGGCCCCGGAAGTGGCGCGCACATGAGCGCGCGGCGAATGCATCGCGAGGCCTTCCGGTCGTCGACGATCTCGCGACGGGTCGCGGCGTGCGCGCTGGCCCTGCTGGTGGCCGGCGTCACGGGCACGGGGGAGGGCGCGGACTCGACCGGCGCCGAAGTCGGGCGCGCCCGGGTGCTGGTCGTCCGACTCGAGGGTCCGGTCTCGCCGATCACGGCTCGTGCGCTGGACCGCGCCATCGCCCGGGCCGAGGACCGGGGCTACCGCGCCCTGGTGGTCGAGATCGACACGCCGGGCGGTCTCGAGACCAGCATGCGCGACATGGTCAAGCGCGAGCTCGCCTCCAGGGTGCCGGTCATCACCTGGGTCACCCCGGGCGGCGCGCGCGCGGCGTCGGCGGGGGTCTTCGTCGTCATGGCGGGCGATGTCGCCGCGATGTCTCCCGGCACCAACATCGGCGCCGCGACGCCGGTCAACCTCCAGGGTCCGATGGACTCGACCCTGTCCCACAAGGCCACCAACGACGCGGCGGCGTTCGCGCGCACCGTGGCCGCGCAGCGTGGGCGCAATGGCGTCTGGGCCGAGCAGGCGGTGCGCCGCGCGGTGGCGGCGAGCGACAGCGAGGCGGTCGTACTCGGGATCGTGGACTTCGAAGCATCCACCCTGGATGAGCTGCTCGCCCGGGCGGACGGTCTCACCTGGCGGCGCGGCGAGGAACGCCGGACGATCGCGACACGCGGCCTGCCCCATGACCGCATCGACGTCGGCTTCGGCCAGCGGCTGCTCGCGCTCATCGCCGACCCCAATGTCGCCTACATCCTCATGATGCTCGGCTTCTACGGCCTCCTGTTCGAGCTCCAGAATCCCGGGGCGATCCTGCCGGGGGTCGTGGGCGGGATCTGCATCATCCTCGCGTTCCTGGCCTTTTCGACCCTGCCCGTCAACTCGGCCGGGGTGGCGCTCATCCTGCTCGCGATCGTGTTCTTCCTTGCGGAGATCAAGATCACGAGCCACGGGGTCCTCGCGGCCGGCGGCGTCCTGTCGCTGATCCTCGGATCCATCATCCTGTTCGAGGGCGGCGGGGGCGGCCCGCGCCTGTCGTGGGCGGTGATCGCGGCCGCCACCGGCACGACCACCGCGTTCTTCGTGTTCATCATCGGCGCCGGGCTCCGTGCCCAGAAGCGCCGGGTGACGACCGGCTCGCGGGGGATGGTGGGGCTCAAGGCGGTGGTCACCGAGCGCCTGGCCCCGGACGGCCGTGTGCGGGTGGGTGATGAGTGGTGGAACGCGGTCTCGAGCCTGCCGCTCGAGCCGGGAGAAGACGTCGAGATCACGGGTGTGGACGGGCTGGTGTTGCGCGTCCGCCCCCTCGCCAAGGAGGGGTCGTCATGATGCCGTTCGTCGGATCGCTGGTGTTCTTCATCATCCTGGTGGGTCTGGTGCTGGTCGCCAATTCCGTTCGGGTCGTCCGCGAATACGACCGGCTGGTCGTGTTCCGGCTTGGGCGCCTGGTCGGCGAGCGCGGGCCGGGCCTGGTCCTGCTCATCCCGCTCATCGATCGGGCGGTCAAGGTGGGGCTCCGGACCGTGACGATGGACGTGCCGCCGCAGGACATCATCACCAAGGACAACGTGACGGTGAAGGTCAACGCCGTCATCTACTTCCGGGTGATGAGCTCCCAGGAGGCGGTGGTCCAGGTCGAGAACTACCTCTATGCCACCTCCCAGATCGCCCAGACGACACTGCGATCGATCCTGGGGCAGGCCGAGCTGGACGAACTGCTCTCCGAGCGCGAGAAGCTCAACCAGGCGCTGCAGCAGGTGATCGACCGTCAGACCGAGCCCTGGGGCGTCAAGGTCTCCACGGTCGAGGTCAAGAACGTGGATCTGCCGCAGGAGATGCAGCGGGCGATCGCGCGCCAGGCGGAAGCCGAGCGCGAGCGTCGCGCCAAGGTGATCAACGCCGAGGGCGAGTATCAGGCGGCCGCGCGTCTCACTGAGGCGGCCACGATCATCGCGCGCGAGCCGGCGGCGCTCCAGCTGCGCTATCTCCAGACGCTGGCCGAGATCGCCACCGAGAACAACTCGACCACCATCTTCCCGGTGCCGATCGATCTCCTCAAGGCGTTCATGGGTTCGATGGAGCGGAAGTCGACGACCTGAGGGCGGGCACGGTGTCCCGCCTCGCGCCCCAAACGGAGTCCCTCCTGAACCCAATGGCGCCGCGATGCGCATCCTGATGAGCGGGGCGGGAGGGACCGTCGGGCGCGCGCTGGCGCCGGCCTTGGCCGCCGGGGGTCACACCGTCTCCCGGCTCGTGCGCGCGCGTCCGCGCGATGCCCGACAGTTCCGCTGGGACCCGGCGGCCGGGATCCTGGACGCGGCCGCCATCCCAACCTGTGACGCCGTGATCCACCTGGCCGGCGCGAGCATCGCCGCCGGGAGGTGGAGCGCGTCCCGGAAGGCGGAGATCATGGAGAGCCGCCGCGCCGGCACGCGCCTGATCGCCACCGCGATCGCCCGTGCGGAGTCACCTCCAGGGATCTTCATCTGCGCGTCCGCCGTGGGCTACTACGGCGATCGCGGGGACGAGGTCCTGACGGAGGGGAGCGCTCCCGGGTCGGGGTTCCTGGCCGACGTCGTCCGCGCGTGGGAAACGGAGGCCGCGCTCGCGACGGGCACGCGTGTGGTGTCACTGCGGCTGGGGGTGGTCCTCGCGCGCGGCGGTGGGGCGTTGCCGCGCATGGCGTTGCCGTTCCGGCTCGGGCTGGGAGGTCCGATCGGCGGGGGCCGGCAATGGATGAGCTGGATCGCCCTCGATGACCTGATCCGGGTGTTCCAGCACGTGCTGATCCGGGGCGATCTGAGCGGCCCGGTGAACGCCGTCTCCCCCCACCCCGTCACCCAGCGGGACTTCAGCCGCCTCCTCGGGCGGATTCTGCGCCGGCCCGCGTTGCTGCCGACCCCCGCCTGGGTGCTCCAGGCGGCACTCGGTGAGATGGGGAGGGAACTGCTCCTCTTCAGCCAGCGGGTGTCACCCAATCGGCTCATCTCCTCCGGATTCGAGTTCGATCACGCCGACCCGGAGACATCTCTGCGGAGGATCCTCCGACCGGACGCCGTGAGAGATTAGGTGGAGTAAACGCGCCGCGCTCTCCGGATGACGGTGGAAGCGGCTCTGCGCACGGTTTTTCGATTGACGGAGCCCCGCGGGTCAGCGCATTGTTATCTTAGCGACCACTCCAACTTGTGGCCGGCCCGAGCCGGAGTTCATGAGTTGGCCGCGACTTCCGCACCTCGCATCAGCAGGAGGAATCATCATGTCACTCCGCTACCGCAACGTTCTCCCCCTCGCGGCCGTCTGCCTCGCGCTCGTCGTCGCGCCGGCGATCGCGGCCGAGAAGGCCGCTCCGACCGTCACGACCGTCCTCGGAAACGCGCCAGTTCCCAGCGCGACGATCAACTCGGCGGACTGCCAGACCGGTCAGTACCAGGGCCCGATCGCGTTCAGCGTTCAGTTCGTCTTCCCGCCGAACGATGCGTACTTCACCCTGCTCGATCCGGCGGGCTGCTGCCCCGAAGGCGCGACGGCGCTCACGGTCGCCCACGCCATCCTGAACTGGCCGAGCGTCTGCCAGCTCCCGGTCACCGTGTCGATCCTCGGCGCCACGGGCCCGTCGACCTGTCTCGTCCCGGATCCGAACAACGTCATCTGCCCGCCGACGGCCTATGTCCTCGACGGCACGGGCGGCGGCGCCATCCAGCACGACTTCCCGCTCCCGGCTGGCTGCTGCATCCAGGGCCCGGCGTTTCTGAAGATCGACTTCGTCAGCAGCGGGAACTGCACCGAGACCCCCAGCGGTCTCGACGCGCCGCGTCTGATCACCGACAACACGATGGATAACTGCACCTCCTACAACTTCTACCCGGGCAACCCGACGTTCGTGCCCCTGGAGGCGTACTCATTCCCCGGCAACCCGATCATGTGGGCTGACGGCCGCTGCTGCCTCGCCACCCCGACGATCCCGTCGACCTGGGGCAGCGTGAAGTCGCTCTACCGGTAGATCAGCACCGCAGCTCGATTCACGACCGGGGTCCCGACGAGGGGCCCCGGTCGTTTCAGTGGTGCGCCCGGCAGGGCGCGATGACTTGGAGGTGAGAGTCCTCTACGGACCCTGATGACGGGAACCGTTAGCCGAACGGCAACCGCGTCGCTGCGAGGCGGGGTGGGGAGGAAGCCGCAGGCAAAGCTCCGGCCCGAGGAACACGAAGCGCATAGGAGGCGACGGCACGAGGGCGAGGGGGCCATGTAACCCGAAGCCCAATGTCATCCGGATCGTGTCGGCGTAGATGCGACGGGCGGATGGAGTGAAAGTCACGCGCAATACCCGGGGAGACCTCGCCTCACGTCTGTAACGGGCGACGTTCGACTGAGCGGTCGGCCTCGAATGGAGCGAGGAGTCAGCCGAGGCCATAGTAGCGGGGCGCACACCCGCGAAGGGCCGAACTTGAGGAGCCGAACCGGACCGATGGGTTCGCGACGCGAAGGAGACGCAGGCACGAGGGCTGGAACGCCCGAGCCGGTCCGGGAGGTAGGCGGCGGAACCGCCGAGGTACCGGAACGGGAGCGTCAAGCGCGCGCGGCACGCAGCGGAGCAACCGGGGACGAGACGCGGAGTCTCATCGACGAAGTGCTGCGCCGCGAGAACATGGCGGCGGCGCACGCGCGGGTGGTGACGAACGGCGGTGCGCCGGGCATTGACGGGATGACCGTTGAAGCGCTCAAGGGGCACTGCCGGGAGCACTGGCCGCGCATCCGGCAGGAGCTGCTCGGCGGTACGTATCAACCGCAAGCGGTACGACGGGTGGAGATCCCGAAGCCCGACGGCGGTGTACGGACACTGGGCATCCCGACGGTGCTGGACCGGATGATCCAACAGGCGCTGCATCAGGTGCTGTCACCGATCTTCGACCCGACGTTCTCGGACGCAAGCTTCGGCTTCCGGCCGGGACGCGGGACGCACGATGCGGTCCGGCGCGCTCGCGAGCACGTCGCGGCGGGCTACCGCTGGGTGGTGGACCTGGACCTGGCGAAGTTCTTCGACACGGTGAACCACGACGTTCTGATGCGACTCGTGGGACAGCGGGTGAAGGACAAGCGGGTGCTCCGGTTGATCGGCCGCTACCTGCGGGCCGGGATGCTGGAAGGTGGCGTGACGTCGACCCGGACGGAGGGCACGCCGCAGGGCGGGCCGCTGTCACCGCTGCTGTCCAACATCCTGCTCGACGAGCTGGACAAGGAACTGGAGCGACGGGGACACCGCTTCGTGCGCTGCGCCGACGACTGCAATGTCTACGTACGATCGAAGGCCGCGGGCGAGCGGGTGATGGCGTCGCTGGAGGGCTTCCTCACGAAGCGACTCCGGCTGAAGGTGAACCGGGAAAAGAGTGCGGTGGCACGGCCGTGGGACCGTACGTTCCTCGGCTACTCGTTCACGGTGGACCGCGATGCGAAGCTCAAAGTCGCCCGGAGGTCGGTTCAACGACTGAAGGACAAACTGCGAGCAACGCTGCGGGCTGCACGCGGACGCCGGCTCTCCGACACGATCGAGACGCTCGTCCCCATCATCCGGGGATGGACGGCGTACTACCGGCTCAGCCGGGTCGTGAACGTGTTCGAGGAACTGGACCAGTGGCTGCGGCGGAAGCTGCGCGTCGTGCTATGGCGGCAGTGGAAGCGCAACCGCACCCGGTTCGACGAACTTCGCCGACGTGGACTGACCGCCGAACACGCACGCCTCGGTGCCGGCAATGGCCGGGGGCCGTGGTGGAACGCCGGGGCCAGTCACATGAATGCGGCCGTTCCGGGCTCGGCTCTGCGCCAGCTTGGCCTCGTGAGCTTCGTCGAAGAACACCGGCGCCTTGCGCGCTCAACTTGAACCGCCGTATGCCGAACGGCACGTACGGTGGTGTGGGAGGCGGGTCGGCCTGAACCGACCCGCCTACCCGATCCTGACACGACGGCCGGAGGCCCCGGTTTAGGCGCGTTTCCGGCCCTATGCTAGGCTCCGCCGCTCTCATCGGCGGCGCTTCCCATGCGCCCCGACGCGTAACCCCCACGACACGAGGAGGTCTGATGCGTCCCGGCCGCCCCGAGGCGCTCCAGCAGCCCTACGACCCCGCCCGGGTCGAGGCGCGCTGGTATCCCGAGTGGGAAGCCCAGGGGGTGTTCGCGCCGCGCGAGACCGGCAAGCCTCCATTCGTCATCATGATCCCGCCGCCGAACGTGACCGGGTCGCTGACGATGGGGCACGTGCTGGGCGAGTCCCTCCGGGACCTGATCGTCCGCTGGCAGCGGATGGAGGGGCGCGAGACCCTCTGGGTGCCGGGGATGGACCACGCCGGGATCGCCACGCAGAACGCGGTCGAGAAGAGCCTGCGCGAACGCGGCCAGACACGTCACGACCTGGGCCGCGAGGCGTTCCTGCGCGAGGTCTGGGCATGGAAGGAGCAGTACGGCGGGCTGATCCTGCGCCAGCTCCGCCGGCTCGGTATCTCCGCCGACTGGAGTCGAGAGCGCTTCACACTCGACGAGGCCTACTCGCGGGCGGTGCTGCTCGTGTTCCAGCGGCTCCACGAGAAGGGGCTCATCTATCGCGGCCACCGGATCGTCAACTGGTGTCCGCGCTGCCAGACCGCGCTCTCCGACGAGGAGGTCGACCACATAGAGACCGGGGGCAGCCTCTGGTACATCCGCTACCCGATCAAGGGCACGGAGAAGACCATCACGGTGGCGACCACGCGCCCGGAGACCATGTTGGGCGATACCGGCGTGGCGGTGTCTCCCAAGGACCGCCGCTACGCCCACCTCATCGGCAAGACCGCAGTCCTGCCGCTCATCCGTCGCGAGATCCCGATCGTCGCCGACGAGCTGGTGGACCCCAAGTTCGGGACCGGCGCGGTCAAGATCACCCCGGCGCACGATCCCAACGATTTCACCATGGGCGAGCGTCACGACCTGCCTCGCATCGTCGTGATGGACGAGCGCGGGGTCATGAACGACAACGCCGGCGACTTCCGCGGACTCGACCGCTTCGCCGCGCGCGACCGGGTGGTCGAGGCGCTGAGCGATGCCGGGTATCTGGACCGGGTCGAGCCGCACCGCCACGCCGTCGGGCACTGCGAGCGCTGCGCCACCGTGATCGAGCCCTACCTGTCGCTCCAGTGGTTCGTTCGCATGGGGCCGCTTGCCGCCCCAGCGATCGAGGCCGCGAAGAAGGGCCAGATCAAGATCTACCCGACGCGCTGGAAGAAGGTCTACCTGCACTGGATGGAGAACATCCGCGACTGGTGCATCTCGCGGCAGCTCTGGTGGGGCCATCGCATCCCGGTCTGGTACCGCGGGCCCCAGGGCTCAGAGGAGACGGTCGTGTCGCTCGAGCGTCCCGAAGGGGAGGGCTGGACCCAGGACGAGGACGTCCTCGACACCTGGTTCTCGTCGTGGTTGTGGCCGTTCGCGACCCTCGGCTGGCCCGAGAAGACGGCGGATCTCACGCGCTACTACCCGAACACCCTCATGGTCACCGGCAGCGACATCATCTTCTTCTGGGTGGCGCGGATGATCATGGCGGGGTACGAATTCGCCGGGGGTGCTCCGTTCTCGCACGTGTTCTTCACCAGCATCATCCGCGACACCAAAGGCCGGAAGATGTCCAAATCGCTCGGGAACTCGCCCGATCCGCTGGCGATGATGGACCGCTTCGGCGCCGATGCCGTCCGCTTCACGATGATCTACCTGACGCCGACCGGGCAGGATCTGCTGTTCGAGGAGAAGCGGGTCGAGACCGGGAAGTTCTTCGCCAACAAGGTGTGGAACGCGGCGCGGCTGGTGTCCCTGCGGCTCGGCGACGAGGACCTGAGCAAGCTCCGGGAGTCCCAGCTCACGCTGACGCTCGCCGATCGCTGGATCCTCTCGCGGTTCGCCCATGCGGTGAAGAACACGACGCGATACCTCAAGACCTACCGGTTCAACGAGGCCGCGAACACCGTGTACCACTTCACCTGGAACGAGTACTGCGACTGG
This sequence comes from Candidatus Eiseniibacteriota bacterium, assembly GCA_046716125.1. Taxonomy (GTDB): domain Bacteria; phylum Eisenbacteria; class RBG-16-71-46; order RBG-16-71-46; family RBG-16-71-46; genus WS-11. Next base: position 78 of record JBKJXJ010000227.1, on the reverse strand, counting down.
TATCTCGAGATGGCCAAGCCGCGCTGGAGCGACGATGCCGATCCCGGCGAGCGGCGGGCCGCGCGCTGGGTGGCGTGG
>JBKJXJ010000226.1:0-13598 GCA_046716125.1 Candidatus Eiseniibacteriota bacterium | reverse complement strand
GATCTGAACCGGGTCCGTGCTGATCAACTCGCCGTCATTCGCGGCGAGCCTCAGCACGTATGTGCCGGCGGTCGTGAATCCTGCCTGGGTGTCGACGGCGTTCGCGTTCGCGAAGGTCACGGGGCCCGGACCGCTCACCACGCTCCAGGCGGCCGTGAGTGACGGCGGGCTCGGCAACCCATCGTCGCCGACCGTGCCGTCGAGCGCGGCCTGCGCGGGGAGCTGGATCGTCTGGTCCAGGCCGGCGTTGGCGGTCGGGGCGGCATTGGTCGTGGCGCCCGCGACCTCGATGTGGAGCAACGGGGCGATCGCGGCCCCGCCCTCGTACGCGTCGGCCGTGCGGTGGCCGGTGCCGGTGATGATGATCGTGAGCGCGTTACCGCTGGCCCACCCGGCCCGGTTCACGATCTCCTGGATGACCGGAGCGATATTGGTCGTCCGCTGGTCGGGACCCGCCAGGTTCGCCGCGTTCCAGGCCGGAGGAACCCAGGACACCTGGGCGGTCGTGCGCGGCAGGGTGGACACGCTGAAACTGGTCGACGCGAACGCGGCCGCGTTGTCGGCCGCCTGCCCCTGCACGTTGAGGGTGGTGACCTCGCTCTGGACCTCGTCCGAGGTGAACTGGACGTAGGCATTGGCGATGGTCGCGCCCTGTGGGATCGCCACGCCCGTGAAACGAAGTCCGACCGTCTGATTGTTGCCGTCGAACACCAGCTCGAGGTCGCTGCTGGTGCTGTAGATGGCCCCGGTCGCGTTTTCCTCGACGTCATTGGGGCCGCTGGCGATCCGGAAGTCGGTCGCGCCGCCGGTGGCCTGGACTGTGACCTGGACCTGATCCGTGGTGCTCAGCTGGCCATCGCCGGCCGTGAGGCTCAGCACGTAGGTCCCGGCCGCGGAGAAGGCCGCCTGCGTATCCACCGCATTCGGGTTCAGGAACGTGACGGTGCCCGGGCCGCTCACCTTGGCCCATGTGATCGTGAGTGTGGGCGGGGCGGGCTGCCCGTCGTCGGTGACAGTACCGTTGAGCGACGCCTGCCCCGGAAGCGTGACGGTCAGGTCGGATCCGGCGCTCACGACCGGCGCCACGTTGCCGGTGCCGGCCGGCTGCGCCGTGACCTGCATCTGGTCGCTCGAGCTGAGCTGGCCGTCACTCGCCGTCAGCTGGAGCACGTAGGTGCCGGCGGCCGAGAACGAGGCCTGGGTGTCCACGGCGCCCGCGTTCCCGAACGTGACCGTGCCCGGGCCGCTCACGAAGCTCCACGTGGTCGTGAGCGTCGGCGGAGTCGGCAGTCCGTCGTCGCTCACCGTGCCGTCCAGCGATGCCTGGGCGGGCAGGGTGATCGTCCGGTCGGGGCCGGCGCTGGTCGTGGGCGCGCTGTTGGATGTGCCCGTGCCGCTGAGCGACAGCTCGACCATCGTCCCGTCGTTCTCGTTGGGGTTGGAGTCATTGTCCACCGCCCGGTTCACGATGTAGACGCTCATGCCCCCGCCTCCGCTGGACGGGGCGTACGCGAGCCCGGCAGGCTTGCTGAGCGGGGCGATCGAGACGTCGATATTCTGCACCAGTACCCCGCTGGTAGTGACTTCCCGGATGATCTCGGAGCCGGTGCTGGCCAGCACCAGCAAGGTGCCGGTCTCGGGCCTCCACTCGACCGTCTCGGGATCGGAGGCGCCGAGAGCGCGGGTGTCGAAGTGCAGGATCGTGTCGTCGCTGCCCACACCGTTGAAGACTCCGTTCGGTCCCGCCCTCACCTCCCAGATCTCCTCTCCGACCCCGTCGGCGATGAACAGCCGGTTGCCGACGCGGTCGTATGCGATCCCCTCCGGATCGCCGCAATTGAAGTCGTTCGTCTTGAACGAGGTGCGGGTGTCGTCCGAGGTGCCGAACAGATTGTCCGCACCGGGATTGAGATCCCACACCCGGTCAGCGTCGTCGTTCGTGATGAGGAGATGTCGGTTGTTCGCGTTGAAGGCGGTCCCGGTGGGCTCGATGTCCCAGGGCAGCGTCGTCCAGCTCCGCACCAGCGCGCCCGCCAGCGAGGTCTCGAACTCGTTCTTCCCGGCGTAGATGTTCATCTCCTCGACCTCGGCGTCGCTGATGATGAGACGCCCGGTGACCGAGTCATAGCAGATGCCCGAGGGGTCCGGGGACGGCGGCGAGTAGAGGGACGTCTTCGTCACCCGCACCAGCGTCGCCACGTTCGTGGCCTGGATCGAGGCATCCTCGAACGCCGGGGCGGTCGCCGCGGTCCACGCCATCTCGATCACGTGGCCGCGCCGGCTGTCGGGCGCGCCGGCGTCGGCGACGAACAGGCTCAGGGTCGCCGGATCGTCGGTCTGGTCGCCGCTCGGAGCGAATACCATGCTCTGGGGGGAGGAGAGACGGATGGCCGAGACGTCATAGGATGCCACCTGCGTGCCGTCTACGCGCAGCTCGTGGAGCACGCGTCGGGCGGGATCGAGGGTGAACAGATGTCCGCTCGCCGGATCGAACGCCAGTCCGCTCAAGTCCTGCATGGCGAGAGGACCCAGAGCGATGGTGCGGGCCTCCGGGACGGCGGCGAGCGCCTCGGCGCCGGCATCGGCCGCGGCCGGCGTGAAGCTCACGATGCGGCGCAGGAGGCGGTCGAGGACGAATACCTCACCGGTCGCGGGATCCACGGCCATGCCGACCGAGCGCAGCGGACCGACCCGGGGCGCTTCAAGACGCGACACGCGGTCGGGAGCGAACAGGCCGGCCGCGCCACCGGGGATCGCGTGCAACGTGCGCGAGGCGACGTCGAGCACGAGCAGCCGCTCGCCCTTGCGATCGTAGGCGACGGCGCGCGGGTTCGTGAGGCCGGCCGGAGTGGCGAAGCTGCCGACCGGATGATGGAACCGGTCCATGAGCCCGGCGCTCGCGCCGGCCGTGGGTCCGACGTCCGCCCCGGGCGCGGCGAGGACGATGAACAGATCCGCATCGCCGGCGTAAGCCAGGCCGACGGGGCGCGTGATCCCGAGCGCCTCCGTCCGGTTCATCTGCTTCTCGCGGAGCCCGCGGGTCGAGGACTCCTCCGCTGCGGACGCGGGATCGGGTCCCGCCACGAGCGGGAGCGCGACGCCGAGCATCATGGCGATCAGCGAGCGCGAGAACGCCCGCGCGTGGATCACGTGGCGGGACGGTCGGACGGCGTCGGAACGAGATGCGAAACGGCGGGGCACGGGTGTCCTCTCCAAGGATGCGATGGCTGGGTCAAACGTCTGGCCCGGACTAACGAAGTACGATGACGCGCCCGTTGCGGGTGATGCGGCTGCCTCCAAGCTCGAAACGCACACGGACGAAGTACACACCGACCGGCGCGCGATGGCCGTCATCGGTCATGGTGTCCCACGTGATCCGGTGTTCGCCCGCGGCGACACCGGTGGCGGGCACGGTGTAGACCCTGCGCCCATCGAGGGAGAAGATCTGGGCGCCGATCGTTCCGGAGCCCGGGATCGCGAAGTTCATCGTGACCGGGCCGTGGCCCAGCGGCTGAGCGATCGGCATCATCGCGAAGGCGGTCGGGATCGGGGTCGGCGACAGGACCCCGGCGCCCGGGATGCGGGCGACCTGATGATGGCCGGGATCCGCGACGAACACGTCCCCTCCGGCATCCAGCGCCAGACCCAGCGCCACGAAGCCCTCCGAAGCGTCCACGCCCCTCAGCGTCGTCATCAGGTCGCCTCCGCGCGTGAAGCGCTGAACGCGACCCGCGGTGAGATCCGTCACGTAGATGGACCCGTCGCGACCGTTCGCGAGACCCATCGGTCCCACGAGCCGCGTGTCACCCGGTCCGGCCACGCCCCACTCTCCAAGCCACTCGCCGGCCGTCGAGAATCGCTGGATCCGGTGGTTGGCATGATCGGCGACCAGGACGTCACCCTGCCCGTCCACCGCGATCCCCCAGGGTTCGTCCATCTCGCCCCGGCCATTGCCGCGCGTTCCCCAGGAGGTGATCGATGCTCCGTCCGAACTCCACACGCTCACCTGACCGGCATCGAGATCCGTCACGAACACCCGGCCGAGCCGGTCCACCGCGATGCCGAACGGCGCGGCGGCATCGCCCCCCGCGGACCACCCCGCGAGGAAGTCACCATCCGCCGTGAAGTGCTGGATGCGGTGATTGTAGCTGTCGGTCACGAAGACCGAACCATCAGGGCCGATCGCGACTCCCGCGGGGCCGCGAAACTGGCCCGGCTCCTGCCCCGTCGCGCCCCATTCCAGGATGGCCTCGCCGGCCCGTGTGAACGCCTGCACCCGATCGTTGTCGAAGTCCGCGATGTAGACGCGGTCATTCGCAATGGCGACGGCGACTGGCGAGCGCATCTGACCGGGACCGTCGCCGGGGACTCCCCACACACCGGCACCGGTCGAGACGCCGGCATGGACCGGAGCCGCTGCCAGAAACGCGAACAATGCGAGGGTCGAAGCCGGGTTCCGGGGGGAAGCTCTCATGACGACCTCAGGTGCACAGACAAGGAGCAACCCAGGTGAATGTACCCACATGACGCGGGGGCTCCGGACGAAGCACCAGTCGAGCCGGGCCGCCACGTCATCGGGTCCGGGACGCGTTCGCGACACGTGCCCGGGACCCGAGAATCACATCGATAACACTGCGCCTGAACAATATTCGCAGAGGGCGATATTCGTGTCTAGCGGAAGTTCAACAATATGTGAACAGACCCGCCGCGCACCGGGCGGGGCGCGTGAACTGCGGCCATTCGCGGTATGGAGGGGGTGGCTGTGCACCCGAAAGGGGGCCGCCCCGCCGACTAGTTCTTGAGGTTGCCGAGCGGGCGGAGCTTGAGGACGGGCCGCATCATACCGTGCTGCGCGAAGCACTCCATGAGCCGGTCGATCGGCTCCGACGTCCGCAGCGGCACCTCCTTGCGCGACGTGAGGGCCCCCCGGCGTCCTCGGGTCATCCGAAACCGCATCACCGATCCCGGCGCCTCCGTCAGCCGCCCGGCCTCCCGGTAATGCTCGATGAGGTTCCCCGCCCCGTGATCGTATGAATCGAGCCGACGATTGATACCCCCGCCGCCGAGCCCGACATACGAGTGGACGTCGCACGACCCCGCCACGATGGTCGGCTTCCCGGCCTCGAGCGGACAGGCGTTGTGGCGCGCGGTCCACGAGAACCCGTCCTCGGACGTGCTCTCGGCGGCCCCGTTGTGGGTGATGTCGCAGAACAGCTCGCCCGGAAGATCCGGCGAGATGGCCTCGTGCAGCCCGTCCCAGATCGCCCGGATGGTGCCCAGCCGGTAGCCATAGCCGTAGTTGATCGCCATGGCCATCGCGCGGCGGATGAGGATGCCCTCCTCAGACCGGGCGGCGAGCGGCGTCCAGCCGTTCTGCCGGAAATGGATCCCCCACTTCTTCCCGAACGCTCCACGCCCCATGCGCTGGACGTAGTGGAACAGCAGCTTGGACATGAAGAACAGCGGGACCCGCGACTGCTGGAGCTTGGTCCGGCGCGAGTAGTGGTTGAGCAGCGTCCCGCCCAGCGGCCCCGGGCCCAGGTGATACATGACGACAACCTGCCCGCGCTCAAACCCCCAGCGCCGGGCGACGTCGGAGTCCAGCACCTCGTCCACCGCCTGCACCTCAAGGAAGTGATTGCCGCCGAAATTGAGACCCATCTCCGAGCGGCTGAACTTGGTCAGCATCTGGAACGGGACCAGGTCCGCGATGTTCCCGCTGCCGAGCGTCGTGGAGGGGTAGCGTCCGCCCTCCTCGATGCGCTCGAGCATGGACTCGTCCATGCCGAACCGCGCCAGCAGCCCGCGGGCGCCTTCGTGGAGGACGCGCCGCAGCTCGTCGGGCGAGATGCTGTATCGATTGGTGTCATAGAAGTTCGCGGCCGCATGGGAGTTGACGCGCGTGAAGAACGCCTCGAGGCGCTCGGGCGACATGTCCTCCACCTTAAGTCCGGTCTTGACCACGCCCATGCCGTCGTTCACGGCCATCGAGGTGAACTCGGGCACGACCATGTCCCGCGTGGTCACGGAGATGCTGGAGGGCACCTCCATCTGCTCCTTCCAGTGCACGTCCGGAAGCGCGAGGACCGACTCGACGAACGGCAGCCCCGCCATCCGTTCCAGGATCTCGAGGATGCGGGCCGGGACCTCGTCGCCCAGCGAGAGCTTGATCAGCTTGTCCTGCGGCGACGGGACCCCACGGATGGCCTCGGATGACGTGAAGTCGAGCGCGCTTCCCAGATCGGACGGGCTGTTCATGCTTCCTCGTGCGGGATCCCCCCACGGGCGACCGCCGCGGGAGCCTGGTGGATGGTTTCAAGGGTCGGGCCCCGGCGCCGGGCCAGGTGCGCCGATCCGGGCAGACGGAACGACATGTAGACGCGACGCAGGATGTCCAATTCATCGGCAGAGAGCGCCCGCACCAACAGCAGGAGTGATGCGTAGACGATGGCGCCCAGGACGGGCAGGACGAAGACATTCACCGGCTGCAGCAGGTACACGACGACGCCCATGCCGAGCGCGGCGATCAGCGGGCGCCATGCCTCGCGCAACAGGTCACCGAACGCCAGGTACCGGCGCAGCGTCCACTGGCAGCCGAACAGGACGGCGAGCTCGCCCGCGAGCAGCCCGACACACGCGCCCATGAACCCGATCGAGGGGATCAGCGCCGCGCTGGTGGCCACGTTGACCAGCAGACCGGTGACGATCGCGCGCAGATAGGCCCGCTGCTCGTTGAGCGCCGCCAGCACGTAGCGGGACATGAGGTTCAGGAAGATGAGCGTGAGGCCGAGCCCGATGACCTTGAGGGCCATCGCGGACTGGCGGAAAGCGCCGCTGTGGAACAGCAGGGGGATGAGGCGTTCGGCCAGCAGCACGAGCCCGACGGTGATCGGGAACCCGATCAGGAACTGGAACTTGACCGCCCGGCGGAGCGCGGGGCGCACGGCTTCGGCCCCCCGCTGCGCGGCCCGCGCGAGCGAGGGGAAGGCCGAGATGTTGAAGGCCGATGAGATGAACCCGAGCGGCTGCGAGAGCATGTACCCGACGTTGAAGTAGCCCACGTCCGCATCGCTCGAGAGACCCTTGAGGAGGAGCACCCCGGCCCGGCCGTAGAGCACGACCATGAACATGGCGAAGCCGAACGGAAGGCCCTCGGCGATGAGCGCGCGCAGGCGCGCCCAGTCCGGCGCGAACCGCGGCCGGTACACGCGGCGACCCACCAGCCAGGCGCCGACCGCGAGGCGGATCGCGAACGCCGCCGTGGCGCTGGCGAGCAGCATCGGAAGCGGCGCCTTGAGCCAGGCGCAGATGAGGATGCCGCTCAACCAGATGGTCTGGCTGACCATGAGCAGCAGGGCTTCGAGGTCCTGCCGGTCGTGGGCCCTGAAGGTCCACATGCCGACGTCCTGGCTGTAGTCGATGATCGCGGTGGCGGTGACCAGGCAGACCAGCAGCGCGGGCAGCGGCGCCAGGGCGAAGGGCGCGGTCACGCAGACCCCGACCAGCAGCACCGCTCCGGTCACCGCCTTGATGATGAGCGCATCGCCCAGGTAGCGGGCGCCCAGCTCCTTGTCGCGGGCGACCTCGCGCGTGATGATGACCCCGACGCCCAGGTCGCTCAGGCTCGCGATGAGCGGGACGAGGGCGTAGTAGAAGGCGTACTCGCCGTAGCCCTCGGCCGCCAGGTAGTTGCCCAGCACGACCATGCCGGCGACGTTGATCAGCGCGCTCAGGATCTGAGAGCCGAGCCGGAACGAGAAGCTGCGCCCGACCATGGTCGCGGTCCCGAGCCCCCGGCCTGCGTCCTTCACCGCGCGATCACCCCCGGCGTCGGCGGTCACGCCGCCACCTCCGGCGGGCGCGACCACATGCTGCCGCTCGGCGCCGGATGCCGGGTCTCGGCCTTGCCGCCGGCCACGCGGGCCTCGATGGCACAGACGATCGCCATCAGCATCCAGAAGTGCCGGAAGTGGAGCACCTCGATCGTGAGCGCGTGCACCGCGCAGGCCACGAACGCCCCGGTCATCGCCGCGACCAGCGGGCCATTCGCGTCCGACATCGGATCCGAGTCGTCGCGCCGCCGGGCCGAGGCGCCCAGCTTCCCGAACGCCGAGCCCATCAGCACGAGCAGGCCGAGCAGAGCGAGCGGTCCGCGCTCGATGGCGTAGGCCAGATAGTCGTTGTGCGCTTCCTTCGCCTGGAGGGAATTCCGACGCAGCCGGTCCTGGATCGACAGCGTCAGATAGCTGCTGTTTCCCGGGCCGATGCCGAGCGGGGACTTCGCATAGGTGGTCTGGAGGTTCTTCCAGATCGTGAACCGCCCCTCGGAACTGTGGCCGGCGCGGGCGAGGAAGCTGTTGTTCCCGAAGGCACTCAGCTGCGCGGAGCCGAGCCCCACTCCCGCGTTCATCCAGAGCGCGCCGAGCCCGAGACCGACGACCAGCAGTGCGCCCGCCGCCATCGCCACCGCCGGAACGCGCCGGGTCCAGGCACGCATCGCCAGCCACGCCCCGAGACCCGCGAGCAGCGAGAGCATCCCGCCATTGGACTTGGTCGCGATGATGCAGACCGACATCGTCAGGATCGAGCCCCACCTCACGACCCATCCGAGCCGGCGGCCCATGCTCAGCACGAAGAACAGGCTCATCACGAGGTAGCCGGCGAACATGTTGGGGTCGTAGAACGTCCCGTAGGCGCGCTTGCCCTTGGGCTTGATGATGTCCAGCAACGACAGGTTCCCCTGGGTGAGCACGACGAAGATGCCGTACACCGCGATGATGTTGGCGACCCAGATCCAGGTGAGCTGGATCGGCGTGAGATCACGGTCCCGCAGGAGGTGGACCAGCATGATGAACCACAGGAACAGGTAGGCATCCTGGGCCATCGTCAGGAACGCGGCGCCCGGCGATTCCGCGTTCACCACGGCGGCCAGACTGCCCACCGTGATCATCAGCACCGGGGCCATGAAGGGCACGCTGACCGGCTCCTTGCGGGTCAGGAACAGGACCACGAAGGCGGCGAGGCCCAGGACGATCACGCCATCCACGATCGCCAGCCGGGCGGGCCCACTCGGCACCACGACCGGGATCAGGCACACGATGAGGGCCAGGTAGAGCCCCCAGCCGTCGAACCGGTTCCGCGTCAGTGCCGACATTCGCGATCTTCCTTCATGGGGAGCCGGCGGAGGGAACCCGCGGGTCGAGCCCGCACGCAGCCGGAGGACTAACGGCCCTCTTCCCGGCGATACGCGTGGTAGTAGTGCAGTGCCGGGTCCGCCTGCCTCAGGTCCACCTGGTTCAGAACCGCCCCGAGGAGGTTGGCTCCGGCCTTTTCGAGCAGTTCCTTGGCCCGCTGGATGACCTGGACATCGAGACCCTCGGCCTTGACGACCATGATCACGCCATCCACCTCGGGCGCGATCGTCTCGGCCGGGCTCGCGACCGCGACCGGCGGGGAGTCGATCAGCACCACGTCGAAGGCACGTGAGAGATGGTCGAGCACGTAGAGGAATGGAGCCGCGGAGGCGCTGTCGATAAGGTCGTACGGAGCCGTGCCGCTGGTCATCACCTTGAGATTCTCGAGGTGCGTGTCCCGCAGGTAGCCCATCACCTGACCGGCCAGGAACGGCCGCTTCAGGTAGCCGGCGATCTGCTGGACGACCTGATTATCGAGCCCCGAGCCGTCCGAGTGGTTGAACTGCCGGCCGGCCGACGACGAGAAGTATCCGTCCGAGCACTCGCTGAAGGTGCAGTGCGGGATCCGCATGGTCAGGATCCGCCGCAGCCGCTCGGTGAACTGGGCGCGCAGCGAGGTCTGCAGCTCCTCGGGGCCGACATAGCCCAGCCGGACGACGACGTCGCCCAGCGGGCGCTTCAACTCCGCCTGGACGCGGAGCGCCTCGTCCCGCTGTCCGGCGGTCAGATGGCCCCGGCTCACCAGCAGCCCGCCCAGCTTGCGCTCTTCGGGTGCGTTCTCCTCGAGCACGCTGATGACCGCCCCCTTGTTCACCGTGAGGACGAAGATCGCCGGCCCCTCGGTGATGCGCAGGCGCCCGCTCCGGGATTGAAGATATAGGAACTCCAGCCAGTCGCCGACGCCGAACTGTTGCGGGTCCTCCTTGAGCAGATCGAACTGGACGATCTCCGTGAGCAGGTCACCGAGCCCCCGGCCGTTCTCGAGACCGAACATGCGGTGCACCGAGGGGTTGAACCGGTCCGTATCGATCATCGCCACGTTCATGCGTCCGGAACGGGCGAGCGTGCGGCCGAGCTCCGCGGTGATCGTGGACTTGCCCTCACCGGGACCACTGCTCGTGAGCAGCAGACGGCGCTTGCCCTGCGCGGCGAAACGTTGGACCGCCGAGGCGAGTGACTTGTAATACTCGATATCCATGGGGCGTCCCTGCGATAGGCCCGGCGCGCGGTGGGGAAACCCACGGTCGCGACGCCTCGGGCGTCAGGCGGTTCTAGGCTCTCCTGGGAATCATTCCCAGCACGGGCAGGTGCAACTGCTCCACGACATCCTTCGGCGTCCGGATGCAGCGCCGCAGGTACTCCATCAGCAGGGCCAGGCCGATCCCACTCAACAGGCCCACCATCAGTCCCAACAATAGATTTAGCCCGCGGCGCGGACGCACCGGCTCCTGGCCCACGGTCGCCGGCTCGACGACCTTGACCAGGGGCGCCTGCACCTGCCCGCTGATCTCGGCCTCCTGGACCTTGCCCACCAACATCGTGTACAGATCCCGCTTTGAGGTCAGATCGCTCTCGAGGGAGGCGTGCTGGCCGAGATCATCGTTCAAGCTGCGCACCTGGCCGTCGGTCTGGGAGATGTTCGAGCGGAGCGCGCGCTCGCGTCCCTTGAGGCTCGCGAAATCCTCCTCCAGGGTCACGACCGACTTGGACATCTCCGCCAGGATGCTGCGGCGGATGGCGTCGAGTTCGGATTCGAGCACCAGCAGCTTGGGGTGCTTGTCGCGGTAGACCTCGCGCGCCTTCGCCAGTTCCGCCTGGCGCTGCTGGAGGTCATGCCGCAGGCCCTCCAGGGTCTCGCTCTGGACCGGGATGTCGCCCGCGTTCACCGTACTGTCCCGCAACGCCGTCTTCAGTCGGATGATCTTGTCGCCGGCTTCCTCCCGCGCGACGCGCGTCTTGACGTAGGTGTCGTTCAGGCCCGCATTGGTCTCGTTGAGGCCCTTGAGCTTGCTCTCGAGCACCGGTAGCCCCGCCTGACGCGAGTTGTAGAGCTTGCCCTCCAGTGCCTCGATCTCGCCCGCGACCTCCGCCACCTGGAGTTTCAGGTATTCGACCCGCTCGTTGTCCACCCGTGAGCGCGTGCGCTTCTGATACTCCACGAACTTCTGCGCCACGGTGTCTGCGATCTCGCGCGCCACCCTGGGATCCCGGTGCTCGACCTGGATGCTCACCAGGCGGGTCTCGCGGATCGGCTTGACCGAGAGGATGGAGACCAGCCAGTCGATCTCGCGATCGAGATCCTCCGGGGCGATGCCGGCACCGCCGTCGGCCGAGGCCGGTCGCGAGCCGCCGCCGGACGTCACCCAGTCCTCCACACGTCGCGCGACCGCCCCATGACCGGCGTTGGCCCTCATGATCCCACGCGCGTAGAGCGTCGCCACCACCTCGCGCAGCAGCGTGCGCGACGTGATGAGCTCGGCGTTCGTGTACAGGGCGACGTTGTCCGAACGCCAGTCTTCGCTGGCGATCTCCTGGCCGGTCAGCGCCGAGCGCGTCGGCTCCTTGCTGACCTCGATGCGGGTCGTCGAGCGGTAGGTCGGCGGCGTCACGATGTTGAGGACCGTCGCCAGCAGCACGCACCCGCATACGGCGGACAGGATCATCTTCTTCTGGCGCCGGATGACGAACCAGTAGTGTTTGAGATCGATCTCGTCGGACTTGAACATCGCCTCAGCGTCCTTTCATGATGTCGTTCGGCGGCCGTTAGAATCGGCGCCGGGGTACCTCGATCCGATCGCCCCGCTGGAGCGCAAGGTCTTCCTTCTTGCCCTCGCGCACTTTGATCAGGTCGATCTTGAGTGTCTTCTGCTTCCCGTTCTCCATCCGCGTCACCTTGACGCGGCGGGGAGACGCGAAGTCCGTGAACCCCTCCGCCAACAGGCAGGCTCCCAACACGGTCATCCGTTCCTGGAGCCCGTAGGCGCCGGGCTTTTTGACCGCCCCCATGACGAAGATCTGCCCGCCGTACTCCTTCACACCGACCAGCACCTGCGGATCGACGTAGTAGTCTCGGGCCAGCACCTCGCGCATGGTTCGCTCGACCTCGTAGGTGGTGAGGCCGGACACTTTGAACTCCCCGATCAGCGGGCTGGTGATGGTCCCCAGCGCCGAGACGTACCCGACGAAGTCCACCTGCTTCTCGCCGCCGGCGTAGACGGTGATCTGGATGAGATCTCCGGGTCCGAGGCTGTATGGATCCGCCGCCTGAACCGCGGACGGGACACCCAGGAAGAGCAACGCCGCCAGCAGCAGCGTGCGGCCGGTCGAGAGGGCACGAGAGACGAGGTTCTGATCTGACACTTGAGCTGACATCACGTTCCTTGCACTCCTGTCGGAGTCGTTCATCGGCCTGTGCTCACTGGTAGACCGCGCTCAAGGAGAGCTCGAGGCGGTTGCGATCGAAATCGGAGACGGCGACGCCGCCGGTGGCGTTCTGCTGCGCCAGGGAATAGCGGACGCGGCCCCGAAGCCAGGGCCGCACATCCCGCGACAGGCTCGCCGACGCGCGGTAGGTCTCGAGCCGGTCCGAGGACTGACCGCGCGGCGTCGCGCGGCGGTAGCTGCCTTCGAGCGAAAGAATCGAACGGGTGCCCAGCGTGTCCTGTGCCACGAAGCTGACGAAGTCCCGTCGCGAAGGCTCCTGAAACACCCCGCCGCCGGCATGCAGCGACCGCTCCCAGCGCAGGCCGACCCGGGCGCCTGCCATCGGCCGCCAGATCTCGGCCGTGCCCGTGGTCGTGATCTCGTGGCGCACCTGGAAGCGCGCATTGAACGGCAGATCGAGGGCGTGCCCGATGCCGTTGATCCCCGCGACCACCGCGAGATCCTCGCGCGGCGCGCCTTCCCGGTCGTCGGCCACCCGTGCCACCCCCACCTCGAGCTCGCTCGAGACGAAGGGCGTGTGATTGCGGCGGACGCCGACAGTCGCCGACGACGACGCCAGTTCGGTGCGACCCGCGACCGTCCACTCCTCACGCCGCCAGCCGATCAGCCACCGGTTCTGTTCCGTGCGCATCGGGAAGAGTGCGACATTCCAGGCGTGGGAGCGCGCGTCGGCGAGCCCGGGGGCTTCAAACGTCGAGGCCTCAACCTGAAAGCCCGCCTCAGTGCGCCAGGTCTCGACCGTGGCGTCGCCGGACGCTCTCGACAGACCGGACGCCGCGAACGGCGCCTCGGGATCGGGGTTCAGTACGTCCCGCGAGCGGAAGTAGGCGCCATCGAGCGAGACCAGCGTGTGCTCGGAGAGTTGGCTCGAGAGCGTGGCGAGCACCACATCGTGGGCCGCCCGTAGTCCCGTGAGCCGTTGTGAGGTGTCGTAGCGACGGTGGGCATGGAAGTCCCAGC
>JBKJXJ010000225.1:0-4225 GCA_046716125.1 Candidatus Eiseniibacteriota bacterium | reverse complement strand
GCCCGGCGCGATTCGCAAAAGGATTCACGACGCCGATGCTGGTGATCCATGGCGAGAAGGACTATCGCGTGCCGGTCTCGCAGGGGCTCGAGTGCTATGGCGTGCTCAAGGCCAAGGGCGTGCCGGCGCGCCTGGTCTATTTCCCCGACGAGAACCACTGGGTCCTGAAGCCCGCCAACTCCATCCTCTGGTACCGCGAGGTGATGGGGTGGATGAAGAGGTGGCTGGGGGTGTGAGGCTTCGGTCCGCCAAGGAACGAAAATGACGGGGCCTTGAACTGTCCTCAAGGCGAGTGAAATGACAGGGCCTTCTATCCGCGCTGACGCGGATGCAAGGCCCTGTCATTTTCTAACTCGTCCCGGGACGAGTTCCCGCTCCGCGCTCGTCCCGCCGAATCGCCGCGCTTGTAAAGTGTGCTTGACAGACTGACAAGTTAGCTTTACATTGCTTTCGGGACGTAGAGAACCACATGAGGAGGCCCGCGGATGCTGCCCGATTGCCAATCGCCGCTGTCCAAGGAGGAACGCGCCCGCCAGACGGGACGCCTCCTCATGCTCTCCGTGGCGGTCGCGATCGCGATCGTCGCCGCCGCATGGTGGGGGAAACAACTCCCTCTGCGATCGACCGGGCGCATCGCGCTGGCCCTGTTCCAGGGCGCGGTGACCGCGGTGCTGATCGTCGCCATGGTGCGGCCCATGCGGCAATACGACGAACTCCAGCGGCGCATCCACCTCGAGGCGCTCGCGCTGGCGTTCGTCGGTACCGCCATCATCGCGACGACCTATGGGTTCCTGGTGAACGCGGGACTCCCTGACATCGACTGGGCCGATTGGATCTGGCCAGGGATGGTGGTCCTGTGGGTCGTGGGTCTGATGATCGCCAACCGGCGCTACCGGTGAGAAGGTGACCAGATGATCGCGGCGGGCGTGCTTGCATGGGGGCTTCCGGGCTGGGGAGTGCAGCTCATCACGATGTTGGCCCCTGTGGCGGTCCTTCTTGTGCTCTGGTGGATCTGGCCGTTGATCTGGCGTCGTCATGGCGTACCCAAGGCGGTGCTGGATCGCCGGTGGCTCCAGTCGGGATGGGCGGCCATCCTGCTCGCGTTCGTGTCTATGGGGGCAGAGAAGGTTCTGCTCAGAAGCGCCGTGCCGCCGGTTCTTCGAGTCGTGGCCCTTCTCGCTCCAGTCGTGCCGCTCATCTGGTTCATCGCCTCGTGGCGTCGGGAACTCTTCAGGGGAGACGAGCTCGACCGCCGGATCCATCTCGATGCGCTTTCATTCGCCTTCCCCGCCTTCGTGGTGATGATGGTCGGCTACCGGGTGCTCGAGAGTGCGAGCTGGCCGACTCCGCCCGAATCCCTTCGATGGCAGTTCCTGCCATTCCTCTATGGGCTGGGAATCTGGATGTCCAAGTTCCGATATGCGGGCACGCTGGCGGCTCAGTCCACACCGAACCCGAGGTCAGATCATGAAGAACGCTGAGTGCCGGCTGGGCGGCGCGCTGGCACTCCTCGCTTTGCTCGCCCTTACCGCACCCGCCCCGCTCGCCGATTCACCCACCTCCCGCGCCCCCGAAGGCATCTGGCAGGGCACGCTTCAGGGCGTGCTGCGGCTCGTCGTCCATGTCGAGCGGGGCCCGGGCGGAGCGCTCAAGGGCCGCCTCGACAGCCCCGATCAGGGCGCCACCGGGCTCGCGATCGACACGATGACGTTCGACCGCGACACGCTGCGCTTCGAGATGCGCCGGCTCCAGGCCGACTTCGCCGGCCGGATGAACGCCGCGGGGGACACGATCCTCGGCCGCTGGCGGCAGGCGGGGACCGTACTCCCGCTCACCCTGGGGCGTGGGGGGGCGCCGCCGCCGCCTCCTCGTCGCCCGCAGTATCCGACGCAGCCGTTGCCCTATGACACCGTGGAGGTCCTGTTCGACAACACGAAGGCCGGGATCAAGCTGGCCGGGACTCTCACGCTCCCGAAGGGCACGGGGCCATTCCCCAGCGCGCTCCTGATCACCGGGTCGGGCCCCGAGGATCGCGACGAAGCCGTGTTCGGCCATCGCCCGTTCCTGGTGCTCGCCGATCACCTGACGCGCCGCGGGATCGCGGTCCTCCGGGTGGACGATCGCGGCGTGGGCGGCTCGACCGGTCTCCACTCTGCGGCGACCAGCGACGATTTCGCCGATGACGTGCTCGCCAGCGTCGAATTCCTCAAGACACGGCGCGAGATCGACGCGAAGAAGATCGGGCTTGTCGGCCACAGCGAGGGCGGGCTGATCGCCCCGATCGTGGCGACCCGGTCGAAGGACATCGCGTTCATCGTCATGATGGCGGGACCCGGGATCCCCGGCGACTCGACGCTGATGCTGCAGAGCGCCGCGATGCGGCGGTCGATCGGGATGAGCGAGGAGTCCATCGCCCGTGAGATGACGATCAGTCGCCGTCTCTATGATCGGCTCAAGGCCGGAGACAGCCTCGGCGTGGAGGGTGCCGGCCGCGAGCTGGTGCGGCTCCAGGTCGCGGCCCTCCCCGGGGAGCAGCGGCGGGCCCTGGGCGATCCGGACAGCGCCGGGGTGGCCGCGGTCCGACAGCTCTACTCGCCATGGATGCGGTACTTCGTCGCCTATGATCCGCGCCCCACGCTGCGGCGCGTCCGATCCCCGGTGCTGGCCATCAACGGATCGAAGGATCTCCAGGTGTTGCCCAAGGAAAACCTCGCGGCGATCGAGGCGGCGTTTCGCGCCGGCGGGCTGCGCGACTTCACCGTGAAGGAGCTGCCCGGCCTCAATCACATGTTCCAGACCTGCCGGACGTGCACCTTCTCCGAGTACGCCCAGCTCGAGGAGACCATGGCCCCGTCGGCCCTGGACGAGATCTCGGGATGGATCCTGGCGCGCACCACCGCGACGCGATGAAGAACGAGCTGCGCGTGCTGCGGGCCGAGCGTGAGTGGTCGCAGGGGGACCTGGCCGGGAAGCTGGGGGTCTCGCGACAGACGGTGAACGCGCTCGAGACCGGCAAGTACGACCCGAGTCTGCCGCTGGCGTTCAAGATCGCCCGGCTGTTCGGCAAACGTATCGAGGATGTATTCGACGACGACGGGAGGATGCGATGAACATGCTGGAACGGGTTCGTGATTCGAGATCCGGATCGTGGTTGGTGGCGGCCGGAGCGTACGTCGTGGCGACCGCCGGGGCGGTCTGGCTTCGCAAGACCTCGGGCGGCAGCGCCGGGGCGGATCTCGCGGGCGCGCTCATCATGTCCGCCTCGCTGATCGTCACGGCGCTGGTGGTGCGCGGCCCGGTGTTCCCTCGCTGGTCACTGCTCGCCGCAGCAGGGATCCTCGGCGCCGGGATCGTCGCGGCGGTTCTGATCGCCCCGAGCGAGGCGTCTGATTCCCTCATCGGGACCTGGAGCTACGGCTGGTTCTATCTCGCGCTGCTGGGTGGGACCCGTGCGACCGGCCCGCGCTGGTGCCACTCGCCGTGGGTCGTAGTCGCCGCCGCCGGCGTCCTCAGCCTGATCGGCGTGATCGCCCAGGTGCTGTAGGCCGGCCGCGGAGCGACCTCAGCTTTTCACGCCGACCCACAGCCCATCGCCGAGCGGCACGATGACGCTCTGGAGCCCTTTGACCTTCGCCATGTGGTCGTTGAACGCACGCATGGCGCTGACCTCCTTGTCGCTCGGAGCCTCGGAGAGCAGTTGGCCGAAGGCGAACGCGTTGTCCACCATGATGAGCCCACCGCGCTTGACGATACGCAGGCACTCGGCGAGATATTCGGGATAGGAGCCTTTGTCCGCGTCGAGAAACGCCGCGTCGGCCGAGTCCGTGGCGAAGCCCGGCAGCACGGCCAGCCCGGCGCCGCGATGGACCTCGATCCGGCCCGCCACATCGGACTTCGCGGCCCAGCGCTCGGCGAAGTCGGCGTGCTTCTCATCCACCTCGATTGTCCGCACGCGACCGTCCGCCGGCAGCGCGCGCGCCATCGCGATGGCGGAGTAGCCGGCCAGCGTCCCAACCTCGACCATCTCACGGGCCTTCGCGAGCCGCAGCAGGATCTGCATGAAGCTCGCCTGCTCGGGGGCGATCCAGATGGACGGGATTCCTTCGGCGAGGGCGGCCCGCTTCAGGTCGGCGAGGAACTCGTCCTCGCGGACGGTCCGCTCGGCGACGTAGCGGAAGTGGGCTTCGGTGACCAGCGTCGATATCTCGGACACGGTGCCTCCGAT
>JBKJXJ010000224.1:0-7767 GCA_046716125.1 Candidatus Eiseniibacteriota bacterium | reverse complement strand
CGTTTCATCGTCTCGACTGCTCGAGTTTTAGTTCGTCTCCTGGAGGAGCCCCTTGATGCCTACGGATGAGTCCCGGGTTTCGTCCGGCGCCGCAACTCGTCCTTTGCGCAACATGCGAGGGCAGAGGGCAGCGTTTCTCGTTCTCTGGGTCTGCCTCGGCATGTCGGCCGTGATGATTCCCAGCGCGCGTTCGACGTGGGTCTCCGACGGCGTCGCGATCTCGCCCGAGGCGTCGAACTACGAGCCGTCCATCATCTCGGATGGTGCCGCCGGCACGATCATCGCGTGGCATGGCGGTACGGGATCGGACATCTTCGCTCGCCGACTCCTTGCGACCGGCATTTCCGCCCCCGGCTGGCCGGTCACCGGGCCTCTGACGGTCTGCAGCGCCACTGGGCTCCAGGAGCAGCCGGTCCTGGTCACCGACGGCGCGCAGGGCGCGCTGATGTTCTGGCAGGACGCCCGCAACGGATCCAACTACGACATCTACGGGCAGCGCATCGACGCCTCGGGAAGAGTCCCGTCGACCTCGTCGTCGAACTGGGTCGCGAACGGAAACCCCATTTCGGCCTCGGCCGGAAACCAGTACACGCCGGTGGCCGTCTCCGACGGGGCGGGAGGGGCCATCGTCGTGTGGCAGGACGGCCGTCAGGGATCCGGTAACTACGACATCTACGCGCAGCGCGTGGACGGCGACGGCACCCTGCGGTGGGCGTCGGCCGGAGTCCCGGTGTGCGTCGCGGCCAACAACCAGATCAATCCCACGATCGTCGCCGACGGCAGCGGTGGTGCGTACATCGCGTGGCAGGACTATCGCAAGGGCAACGAGTACGACATCTATGTGCAGCATCTCACCGCCAGCGGCACGATCGGTCCGGACACGAGGTGGACCGCCAACGGTGTCGGCGTCTGTGTCGCCTCCAACTCTCAGTTCTACCCGACGCTCGCGCGTGACGGCGCCGGGGGCGTATTCGTCGCGTGGCAGGACTTCCGCACCGGAACCGACAACCACATCTACGCCCAGCACCTGGGCCCCACGGCGCTGGTTGTCAGCAACTGGCCAGTGAACGGGACCCCCGTCTGCCAGGCGCAGTATTCGCAGTACTTTCCCGTGGTGGCCAGCGACGGCGCGACCGGCCTGTTCGTGGCGTGGCAGGACTACCGCACCGGAACGACGAACCACATCTACGCGCAGCACCTGACGGCCGGGAACTCGGTCTGGGTCGACGACGGTGTGCCAATCAGCACCGCGTCCAACGGCCAGTTCGCGCCGCAGATCGCCAACGACGGCTCGGGTGGTGCCTTCATCACCTGGTACGACAGCCGCGGCTCGACGAACGACGTCTACATTCAGCAGGTGAACAATGCCGGCGTGCTGAACCCGGTGTGGGACAGGGACGGCCTGGGCGTGTGCCTCGCACCCAACACCCAGCAATACCCGGTCATCACGACCGACGGCGGCGGCGCCGCGATCATGACCTGGCAGGACCTGCGCTCGGGTGGCCTGTCCACCGCGGCGATCTACGCGCAACAAACCGTGAGCCCCACCCAGGTCGCGGTGGGTGATCCTGTTCTTCCCCCCACGCAGCTCGGGGCCGCGCGGCCCAACCCGTTCCGGGAATCGTCGGAAGTTCAGCTCACGCTTGCGGAGCCGGTTTCCGTGCGCGCCGAGGTTCTCGACATCACGGGGCGTCGCATCGCGACGCTCGCCTCGGGACACTTTTCCGCCGGCACGCATACGCTGAGGTGGGACGGGACGACCGCGCACGGCCAACACGCGGCGCCCGGGGTGTACCTGATCCGGGTGCAGTCGCCCGGACTCCAAAGGACGCTGCGCATCGTGAGGTTGCGATGAGCCGCCGGCCCGACGTCCGGATGGCCGCGCGATCCGTTCTGAGCGCTTGCCTCGCGTCGCTCGCGCTCGTGGCCGGAGCGCTGGCGGCGACGTACCCGCCGGGGCCGGGGAACTGCTGCCCGGACACGCTCACGATCATCAACCTGCAGAACCCCGCCGCGATTCCGCATCCGGGACAGGGCGACGTCGTGCTCGGCGTGGGCGGCATCGTCACGGCGTTCAACCAGCATCAGGCCCCGTTTGGCTTCTACATGCAGATGTCGAACGGCCTCCCGTACAGCGGCGTGGGGGCCTTCACCGGAAACGTCGACCACGGGCCCGGCACGGTGTTCAACCTGCAACCAGGCGACTCGGTCGTCGTGTACGGCAAGGTGCAGCACTTCTCGGACTCCAAGGCACTCGCGAGCATCGTCGGAGGGGAAGTCCTCAGCATGGCCGCCCCGCCGGACAACGATCTCTTCGTGCGCCTGGTTTCGAGCGGCAACCCCACGCCGCCGATCCACGTCGGCACGTTCGCGGAGCTCAACGAGTCGACTGCGAACCCGGCGGCGCCGCAGTGGTCGGGCATGCTGGTGCGGCTCCCCGGACCGCTCCTGGTGGTGGAAAGCGGCCACCCCAGGACGTTCCTGGTAGTGAGCCCGTCCTGCACCGAGGCCGTCTGCGATACGGTGATCGTGGACGTCGGGAGTCTGGCCGACGTCCCTCTGCCCGCGCCGGGCACGATCCTGGGCTTCGTGCAGGGCATCTTCGACCTGCGCTCGGGCAGCTACCGCATCCAGCTGCGCGGGCCCGGTGACATCGGCTACGGCACGCCTCCGCTCGTGACCGACGCATTCCCGATCTACGACAACAACCTGTCAGGCGGCGCGCGGCTGGACAGCGTGATGGTCGTCTTCAATGGACCGGTCGAGAAGACCAGCTCCGAGACGGTCGCCAACTACTCGCTCGCTTCGAACGGAGAGATCGACGGCGCGCACCGGCTGGACGCACCCGACGACCACCGGGTCGTGCTGCAGATCCGGAACGGGCTGAGCGACGGCGACTCCGAGGGCATCACGGTGAGCGGTGTGACGAGCCTCGCCAACGGCACGCCCATGGCCGCCCCGCAGAGCCTCGGCTTCGTCAACGGCGTGCTGCCACTGGAGAAGGTCCAGGCGCCCGATCCTGCCTTCCTAGCGGGCCTGTGCGAGGACCGGTCGCGCTACTCGGGCGCGGGATCGGCACCCGGCCCGCGGGCGTCATTCGCGGGCACGGTCACCGGCGCGTTCGGGGACTACTACACGTTTCAGGGCGCCACCCTCGTGCGCGGCGGGGTGTGGGTGCACTCGCCGGCCCTGGCCCTGACCCCGGGACGCGCGTACATGCTCGCCGGCGCGTTCCAGGAAGTCGCGGGGGAGACCCAGGGGACCGGCATCGTCTACGGGCGGGATCTCGGCGGTGCGCCCGCCCCCGTCCCGGCCGTGCAATCGATTCCGGTGTTGAGCGACCAGACGTGCGACGCCACGCAGTTGTTCCTCACCGGGGATGACCTCGACGGGATGCTGGTGACGATGGACCGAGTCGTGATCACCGCGAGCCAGCCGGCCGGGACCTCGTTCTACGTTGCCATTCCCACCGCCACCGTCGCGGCTGCCGCGAGGCGCGCCCGCCCGGCGTCGGCGCTGGGCGGCCCGCAGGAACAGATCCTGGTTGCGGCGCAGGGAGGGAACTTCACGTTCGAAGCGCAGGCGGGGCGGATCGTGACCATCACCGGCGTTCTCGGAGTCGTGGATGGGGCATTCGCGGTCTTCCCGCGCAGCAACGTGGACATCCTGGACTTCGGCCCGGTCCCGGTCTTCAGCCTGCCGCTCAACGTGTCGAAGGCGGCCACCGCCTCGCGCGACCCCGACATCGCCCTCGGCACGGGCGGCGAGCTGTTCATGGTCTGGGGACGGGTGTTCCACGAGTCGGTACACTCGCTCTCGCTGGACAACACCCTGAACTGGTCCGCCGCGCTCTCGATCGCTCACCAGGGGGTGCAGCCCGCGGTCGCCGTCACGCCGTCGAACAAGTTCGGCATCCTCAATGCCGGCACCGGTACGCTCTTCTTCAAGCAGTCCACGGACGGCGGCTTCCAGATGGACCCGCTCGTCAGTGTGGTGGACGCCTCTCCCGCCCTCTACCCGGCCCTGACGGTCGGCAGTGGCGAGCACTTCCACGCCGCGTGGGAGCGGCCCGGGTTCGGGATCTTCTACTCCCGCTCCCTGACCGGCGGCGCGGACTTCAGCGCGCCTCTCCAGATCGCGACCAACGGACCCTCGGAGACGAACTCGATGGCGCGCATCGTCGCGACGGAGACCGACAACGTCCTCGTGTTCTGGCAGTACCACCTGCCCGGGGAGCCTCCCGTGGACCGCGTTCTCTACAGCCGCTCGCTCGACGGCGGCGTCACGTTCTCCGCGCCGCGCCGGGTGCGCGACGAGACCAACCCGCTGTCCAGCACGGTGAGGCTCGCATTCCTCGGAGACGCCCAGATCGGCCCCGACGGCACGATTTACGTGATGGGTCTGCAGCAGGGGGGACCCCAGGACAGCGTCGCGTTCCTTCGCTCGACCAATGGTGGCGCCACGTTCGCCCTGGTCGGACACCCGACCGCTCCCGCGCCGACCGGGCTCTGCCCCAAGAGCTTCGCCGTCGGGCCCGGCGGGACCATTCACGCCCTGGTCGGAGTCTGCGGCACCGCTCTCTACTACACGCGCTCGACCGACGGCGGCGCGACCTGGGGACCCGCGGTGAACGTGACCAGCCCCAGCTCCTCTTTGGTCGGCGAGCCGCGCGGCGCGAAGATCATCCTGGACGCTCTGGGCAAGCCGGTGATCGTCTGGTTCGCCCCGGTGGGAGCTTCCACGGAGATCCACTCGGCGAGGTTGTTGAACTGAGGCGCCGTATGTCCCGGTTGCCCACATGACCAGCGCACGGGTCCCAGCGACCCGGGCGGCGCTTGCCGCTGGACGGGCCGGAGCCCGGCTCGTATTTGCCTGCGCGTCGCTCGTGACGCTGATCACCGCCGGGCCCGCGTGGTGCCTGTGGCAGACGTTCGGGCTCGCCGACGGCCTGGCGGCGCTCCAGGTGCGCGCGATCGCCGAGGACTCCGCGGAACGAGTCTGGTTCGCGACCTCCCACGGAGCAAGCCGCTACGACGGCGCGTCCTTCCGAACCTTCTCGGTTGCGGACGGGCTCGTGCACGAGGACGTGCGCGCCGTCTTCCCCGATCGCTCAGGGCGCATCTGGTTCGGCACGGCGGGCGGGGCCAGTCGCTATGACGGCGCCACCTGGACGTCGTACACGACGAGCGAGGGTCTCGCGTCCGACGACGTGCGCGCCATCCTCCAGGATCGCGACGGCGCATTCTGGTTCGCGACCGGGTTCGGCGCCAGCCGGTTCGATGGCGCGACGTGGACCTCCTACCACCAGTCCGACGGACTCGCGGCCGACCAGGTCACGTGCCTGTTCGAGGACCACGCGGGCAACCTGTGGTTCGGGACCGAGGGCGGCGGCCTCAGCCGCTTCGACGGCACGACGTGGACCACGTACACGAGGGAGACGACCGCCGGGGGGCTGGCATTTGACTGGATCCTGTCCATCCTGGAGACGCGCGATCACGCGCTCTGGATCGGGACCCAGTACGGCGGCCTCAGCCGGTTCGACGGAACCTCGTGGACCACGGTGACCACGGCGGGGGAGATCACGCTCTCGGACGTCACGGGGCTGAGGCAGGATCGCTCCGGCACGCTTTGGGTGGCCTCGAGCACCGGGCTCGCGCGCTTCGACGGGCTGGCGTGGCGCGCGTACACGCTCGCCGACGGCCTCGCCGGCAACACACTGTCGACGCTCGCGGTCGACGGTTCGGGGAACGTCTGGGCCGCGAGCGATGCCGGCGTTAGCCGCTACGACGGCGAGAGCTGGACCCGGTTCGTGGATGCCGACCTAGGTGCCTATCGCTCGCAGGCGATCCTCGAAGACCTGCGCGGCGCCGTGTGGGTCGCCACCGCGGGGGCCGGTGTGGCGCACTACGACCGCTCGGCGTGGACGAGCGTGACCACCGCCTCGACCGGCGGCGGGCTGGCGAGCGACGTGGTCGCCGCCCTGGTGCAGGAGGCGAACGGCGCCATGTGGTTCGGCACCTCCGCCGGCGCTTCGCGCTTTGACGGCACGACGTGGGGCACGTTCACCACCGCGGACGGCCTCGCCGGCAACAACGTCAGCGCCCTGGCGCGCGACTCGAGCGGCGGCGTCTGGGCGGGAACGACCACCGGGCTCAGCCGCTTCGACGGCGCTGCCTGGACGTCCTTCACCACCGCCGACGGCCTTCCGGCGAACCGGATCCGCTCGCTGCTCGTGGACCGGGACGGGAGCATCTGGTGCGGGACTTCGGGGGGCGTGGGCCACCGGCAGGGTGCGACATGGACTCCGTACACGACCGCCGATGGGCTCGCCGGCTCGAACGTGTACGCGATCCTGCAAGACCGCAGCGGGGTCCTGTGGTTCGGCACCGAGGCGGGGCTCAGCCGCTTCGACGGCGCGACCTGGCGCACGTACGGGACGGCCGACGGCCTCGCCGCGGACTGGGTCCTGTCCCTGGCCGAAACCCCCGACGGGGTGCTCTGGGTCGGACCCAATGGCGTCGGCGTCAGTCGCTTCGATGGCGACCTGTGGCATACCTACACGACCTACGACGGCCTGCCCAACGGCATCGTGAGCGCGGCGACGGTCGAGCACTCGGGCCGCCTGTGGTTCGGGACGGCGGAGGGCGCCGCGCTGTACGAGCCGGCGACCTTGCCGCCGCAGACCGTGATCACCTCACCGCCGCCGCCCCTGTCCGCGAACAGGCTCCAGACCGTGCACTTCGCCGCGGCGTTCCGGCAGGTGCTCGGAATCGAGTTCTCGACCTCCCTCGATGACCGCCCGTGGTCGCCCTGGACGCGAGAGAACGCGTGGGTCGGCCGGGACCTGGAGGATGGCGTCCACACGCTGCGCGTGGTGGCGCGTGACCGGCTGTACCACGTCGATCCCACCCCCGCCGCGACCACGTTCGAGGTGGCCGCCACGCCGCCCGCGCCGGTCATCACGTCGCCGGTGCACCGCGAGCCGATCCGCGACACGATGGTCGTCCGCGGCACCGCGACCGCCTTGCGGTTCCGCTCGCTCCGACTCGACCTCAGGCTTGCCAGTGCGTCGTTGGATGACACCACGACGATCGTGCTGTCGCAGACCCCGGTGACCGACGGTGTCCTGTCGCGGCTGGCCACGACCGCGCTGCCGGACGGCGACTACGAGCTCAAGCTCTCCGTGGAGGACACCCTCGGGGTCACCGGTTCGGCGCTCGTGCAGTTCATCGTCGACAACGTGGAGCCGTTCGCGGTCCGAACCACTCCGGCGCTGGTGTCGGCATTGGAGGGCGGCGACGTGTTCACGACGAACCGCGAAGCCCATGTGTACATCCCGCCGCGCGGCCTGCCCCGCGATGCCGTCGTCCACCTCGACCCGGTGGACCCGCTCGACGTCCCCGCCACGCTGCCCGATGGCGCGGTCCGGTTGGCGCCCGGCTACGCGGTCGGAACCGAAGGCGTGCCGCTCGAGAAGACGGCCGTCCTCGATCTCTCGGTGTCGGGCCTCGCGGCCCCCCCTGGCAAGCGCCTCGCGATATACGCGGCCGGCGAGGGCGGCGTGTGGGATCGGCTCGGCGGTACCGTCGCGGGCGGGCGCATCGCCACGCCCTTCTCCGCCACCGGCAGCTTCGCGATCTTCGCCGCACCGGAGGAGTCTTCGGTGGCCGGAGGGCCGCTGGCGGTTTCCCTCACGCCGCGCGTGCTCGCGTCCCGGGGGCCGCTCGCGAATGCAGGCGTCCAGATCGGGTTCGTGCTGGCCCGCGG
>JBKJXJ010000223.1:0-3670 GCA_046716125.1 Candidatus Eiseniibacteriota bacterium | reverse complement strand
CGGGTGACGACGATCGGAAGCAACATCTCGCCCCCGATCGAGTCCATCCCCGAGGGCGGACCGGATGGGCTACCCGGGATCGTACTGGGCTCCGAGCTGGCGGCGCGCATCGCCACGACGGTGGGGGATACCGTCGTGCTCGCCTCGCTCGCCGGGGCCGAACGATCGGCGATCGGCTACACCCCGAGGCTCCGGCATCTGCGCGTGGTCGGGATCTTCACCTCGGGCCTCTATACCTACGACTCGAGCTTCGGGTTCACCTCGATCGGCGCGGCCCAGGAGCTGTTCAAGCTCGGGGACGCCGTGACCGGGATCGAGGTCCGGCTCGGCGACATGTTCGAGGCGCCGCGCGTGGCCGGCGAGTTGGTGCGCGCGCTCGACACCCCGGGCTTGAGGAGCAACAACTGGATCGAACTGAACCGGAATCTCTTCACCTGGATGAAGCTCGAGAAGGCGGTCATGTTCGTCATCCTCGCCCTGATCGTGCTGGTGGCGGCGTTCAGCATCGTGAGCACCCTGTTCATGGTGGTGCTCGAGAAGCGTCGCGACATCGGCGTGCTCAAGGCCCTGGGGGCGTCCCGCCGCCTTGTCCTCAGGATCTTCCTGCTCCAGGGACTGCTGATCGGCGGCATCGGCACCGCCCTCGGCACGGCGCTCGGTGGCATCCTGATCGAGGTCTTGCGCCGCTACCCGATCGTGAAGCTGCCCGGCGACGTCTACTTCATCGAGCGGCTCCCGGTCCGGCCCGAAGCGGGCGATTTTGCCGCCGTCATTCTGGCCGCCCTGACCCTATGTCTGGCCGCCGCCATCTACCCGGCCTGGCGGGCCTCCCTCCTCGATCCGGTGGACGCGATCAGGAAGCAGGCCTGATGAGCCGCTTGAGCTGGTGCTGACAAATGACGATGCGCGAAGACGTTGCGGATAACGGTGACGCCCTGGAGGCGGTCGGCATCGAAAAGTCGTACCTGGCGCCGAGCGGCCGTCTCGAGGTGTTGCGCGGCGTGGATCTCAAGCTCAAGCGTGGCACGGTTCTGGCAATCCTTGGCGTCTCGGGGGCGGGGAAGAGCACACTTCTTAACATCCTCGGGACCCTCGACAAGCCCGACCGCGGGACCTTGAGCATCCGCGGCCGGCGGGTGGAAGGTCTGGGCGAGGAGGCCCTGGCCCAGTTCCGAGCACGACGGATCGGATTCGTCTTCCAGTTCCACCATCTGCTGCCCGAGTTCACCGCCGAGGAAAACGTCATGATGCCGCTGCTCATCTCCGGCGAATCCGAGCGCGCGGCCCGCGCGCGCGCCCGTGAAGCCCTCTCGGCCGTCGGGCTCGCCGAGCGCTGGCTGCATCGCCCGTCCGAACTCTCGGGCGGCGAGGCCCAGCGGGTGGCCGTGGCGCGGGCGCTCGCGCCCGAGCCCGCGCTCGTGCTGGCGGACGAGCCGTCGGGCAATCTCGATCCGGCGGCGGCGAGCCGACTTCAAGATTTGCTCGCCTCGCTGGCGCGCGAGCGGCATCAGACGTTTGTCATCGTGACGCACAATGATAGGCTCGCTTCGCTGGCGGACCGCGTCCTGACCCTGGACGCCGGACGCCTCGTCGCGAACGACTGAGAGGCCCCGACCGATGTTGTGCCAGATCTGCGGGAAGAACCCCGCCACCGTCCATTTCACTGAGATCCACGACAACAAGATGTCGGAGATCCACGTGTGCGACCGGTGCGCGGAGGAGAAGGGGCTCCAGGCCCCGCAGTCCAAGCACAAGTTCGACATCGCCGAGAAGATCGCCGGCATGGTGGACAGCGTGACCAGCACCGAGGAGGAGCGGGTCGGGCACGTCCAGTGCCCGCGCTGCGGCCTCCTCTATTCCGCATTCAAAGAGACCGGACGCCTGGGCTGCGCCGAGTGCTACCAGGCGTTCCAGTTCCAGCTCCGGCCGTTGCTGCGTCGGATCCACGGCGACACGCATCACAAGGGCAAGTCGCCGGCGCGTGACGGCGAGGGGGTCTCGCGGTCGCGCCAGATGCAGCGGCTCTACGACGAACTGCAGCGGGCGGTCGAGCGCGAGGAGTTCGAGCGCGCCGCCGAGCTGCACGCCGAGATCAAGCAGATCGAGCGGGAGGACCGCACGGTCCCGACCGAGACGGAGAAGCCCCGATGAGCGCCTCCTCCCGCGATTTCGACGCGCTGGTTTCGCGGCCGAGCCCCTGGCTCGACGGGACCGGTCCCAAGAGCGACATCGTGGTCTCGACCCGGGTGCGGCTGGCGCGCAACCTGCGCCACGTCCCGTTCACCCACCGGGCCCGCGACGAACAGCTCCAGGGTGTCCTTTCCAGTGTCACGAACGCGCTGAGTCGAGCGCCGTCCTTCGAAGACGGGATGCTGCTGCGCATGACCGAGATGTCCACGGTGGACCGGCAGGTGCTGGTCGAGCGACACCTCGTGAGCCACGAGCTGGGCGATGGCGCCCGGCCGCGCGGCATCTTCATCGCGCCGGAAGAGCGGCTTTCGCTCATGATCAACGAGGAGGATCACCTGCGGCTTCAGACGATGGCGTCGGGCTTCCAGCCGTCCGAGGCGTGGTCGGCCGCGGACCGGGCCGACGACGAGCTTGGGACTTCGCTCGACTTCGCCTTCTCCGAGGAGATCGGCTATCTCACGTCCTGCCCGACCAACACCGGGACCGGGCTCAGGGCCTCGGTGCTCATCCACCTGCCGGCGCTCGTGCTGCTGCAGGAGATCCAGAAGGTCTTGAAGAGCATCATGCACGTGGGGCTCAACGTGCGGGGGCTCTACGGGGAGCACAGCGACGTCATGGGAAACCTGTTCCAGGTCTCGAATCAGCAGACGCTGGGCCCGAGCGAGCGTGAATCCATCGAGAAGCTGGAGCGCGTGACCCGCGAGGTGATCGAGACCGAGGAGCGCGCCCGCGAGCGGCTGATCCGCGACGCCCGCGTCCAGACCGAGGACAAGGTGTGGCGCGCCTACGGCATGCTGCGGTATTGTCGCTCGATCTCGTCGCAGGAGGTCATCAACCTGTGCTCGGCGGTCCGGCTCGGGGTGTCGCTGGGATTGCCCGGCCTGGGCCCGCTCCACGTCGTCAACGAGTTGCTGGTGCTGACCCAGCCCGCCCATCTGCAGCGCGCGCACGGCGATGAGCTGACCCTGGCGGAGCGCAACGTCTATCGGGCCCAGCTGGTCCGGGAGCGGCTGGAAGCGGCGGCGAGCCAGCCCTAGAGGGCTCGGTGCCGCGAATCGGTTAGGATGTCGGGGCCGAAGGGGATGTCAGAAGCTACGGTAGGGCGGTCGTCCCGACCGCTCATGGACGGAGCCATCGACCATGCACGATAAATTAACCGAACGGGTCCGCAAGGTCATCTACCTGGCGCGCGAGGAAGCCGCCCGGTTGCAGCACGACTACATCGGCACCGAGCACCTGCTGCTCGGCGTCATCCGCGAGGGTGAGGGCATCGCCGCGACGGTGCTCAACAACCTCGGCCTGGATCTCGACCGCATCCGCCAGGAGGTCGAGAACATGGTGAGCGCCTCGGGCGGCACCATGACCATCGGCGAGATCCCGTTCACGCCCCGCGCCAAGCGTGTGCTCGAGCTGGCGGTCGAGGAGGCGCGTTCGCTGGGTCACAACTACGTCGGCACCGAGCACCTGCTGCTGGGCCTGA
>JBKJXJ010000222.1:0-12687 GCA_046716125.1 Candidatus Eiseniibacteriota bacterium | reverse complement strand
GCCGAACAGCGTGCTCACCCACTCGGGCGTGAGCGACATGACGAAGTCCCAGCACAGCAGGGTGTACTCGAAGGCGTAGGTGACGATGATCGCGGGCGCCCGCCGTGACAGCCGGTGGCGCTGC
This sequence comes from Candidatus Eiseniibacteriota bacterium, assembly GCA_046716125.1. Lineage (GTDB taxonomy): Bacteria > Eisenbacteria > RBG-16-71-46 > RBG-16-71-46 > RBG-16-71-46 > WS-11. Next base: position 12,563 of record JBKJXJ010000222.1, on the reverse strand, counting down.
CAGTCCGCCTCGGCTTCGTCCCCGCGCCAGTTGGCACTCAGGCGTTCGTAGTCGGGCCTGAGCTCGGGGGCCACGTGATCCTTGAGCAGGTGGGCGTCGCTGCGCAGCGAGGTGCGCACCAGGTCGCGCGTCAGCCACAGGAGCAACGCCTGGCCGGCCAGCGTCCGGATGACCAGGAACGGCCAGTTGAGGTACGGGGCCTGGCGCGGCTCGACGTGATCCATCCACGGCAGGTACTGGTGCGCTCCCGCGATCGCCAGGATCGCGAGCGCGGCGATGCCGAACGGCAGGTAGGCCGAGAGCGCCTCGGCCATGCGCATGACCGGCCCGGCCCAGCGGCCGTTGGAGAGCCGGATCGCGCAGGCCAAAACGACCGCCCCCTGGGCGATCCCCAGCCAGTAGAGACAGTTGATGGCCCAGGCGCCCCAGGCGCGCTCGGGCTGGGTCATGAGCAGCCACACGAAGGTCGCGGCACCGATCACCATGAAGGCGATCCAGATGCGGCGCCGGCGCGGATTGGGCTTGACCGGCAGGCGGCCGGCGATGTCCTTGAGGACGGCCTCGCGCTCGGCCGCGGGCACGGGGCTGTGCGGATGACTCACCTTGGGGTTGCCTTCTGATGGTGACGGATGAAGTTCACGAGATGCCAGGCCTCCTCGGCGCTCACCTGGAAGCCGTAGCTCGGCATCACCACCCCACCGTGGCGGATGTACGAATAGATGAAACCATCCTTCCGGTCGCGCGCCTGCTGGCCGAGCAGGTCGGGCGGCGGCATGAACTGCGCGGCCACCGGTCCGTCTCCGGCCATCGAGCGGCCGTGACAGGGCACGCACATCTTTCTGTAGACCGAATCCCCCAGGGCGACAGACTCGTCGCTGGTCGGGACCGGATTGCGCAGGGTCTCGCCCGCGATGTCGCGGTCGATGACCATCTCCTTGCCGGTCGTGGGGACGCTCGCCTCGTCGGGCGGACGATAGACGCCCTTCTGCGCCGCCGGCGCCACCGACTTCCTCATGTCCCGGATCGGGTAGTAGCTCAGGTGGGTGAACGAGCTGATGACGTCCTTCACCCCCTGCTGAAAGCTCGGCACGGCGAACAGCGTCAGGAAGGCCGCGGCGACCAGGGCGAGCACGCTTTTAAGCATGGAGGGCAACCTCCTCAGCGCCGTGACCGCGCAACATCTCCTGCACCTTGACCGCCGCCTCGCCCGCGCACGGCACCCAGATGCCGATGCGATCCTCGGAGAAGCGCGGGTCGTAGGGCGCCGACGTCCTGATCTCGGGCAGGCGCGTGAGCGCCAGCATGCCGAAGAAGTTCGCGAGCCCGCCGAGCAGGATCATCGACTCGTAGCCGATGACGACGAAGGGCGGCAGCGAAACGAGTTCCTTCCCTCCCACGACCAGCGGCCACGAGACGACCGAGTAGATGCATAGCGCCATGCCGCCGGTGGCGCCCAGAAGTCCGCCGCCGAGCGTCACCCAGCGCACGATGGATGGACCCTGCTCCAGGGCCTTCTCGATGTCGTGGTGGGGCACCGGCGAGTAGACCCGCAGGTCCCGGTGGCCGCTCTGGCGCAGCGTCCGCACCGCCTCGGTGACGTCGTCCACGTAGTAGAAGACGCCAAGGACGCCCCGGTATTTGACCTTCGGGCCGGCATTGATCATGTCCACCAGATCCAGGATCGGCTTGGGGAGCTTCATCCGTGCTTCCTCCGCATCGGCGGCGGCAGCGTCTCTTTCACCTCGGCGATCGAGATCGCCGGCAACAGCCGGATGAAGAGCAGGAAGTACATCCCGAACCACGCGAACGAGCCGGCCAGCACACACGCCTCGGTCAATGACATGCGGTAGTTGATGTCCCAGTTGGCGGGATTGAACGGATGGGCGAGCGAGGTGACGATGATGACGAAGCGCTCGAACCACATCCCCACGTTCACGAACAGCATCAGGATGAACAGCACCGTCATGTTGCGGCGGATCTTCTTGAACCACAGCGACAGCGGCAGGATGACGTTGCAGGTGAACATGATCCAGGTCGCCCACCAGAAATGCCCGGTGAACCGCCACCAGAATATGTCGCGCTCGTAGACGCTGGGGCCGTACCAGGCGCAGAAGAACTCGCACAGGTAGGAGTATCCGACGATGGACGAGGTCAGCAGCACGAGCTTCGAGAGCTTCTCGATGTGGTCCGTCGTGACGATGTGCTCGAGCCGGTAGCCCTTGCGGATGATGATGAGCAGGTTGATGACCAGCGCGACGCCCGAGAAGATCGCGCCCGCGACGAAGTACGGTGCGAAGATGGTGCTGTGCCAGCCCGGCACCTGCGACATCGCGAAGTCCCACGACACGACGCTGTGCACCGAGAGCACGAGCGGGGTGGCCAGCGCCGCGAAGTAGATGTAGGCGCCGTAGTAGTGCTTCCACTGGAAGTTGGCGCCCCGCCAGCCGAACGAGAAGATCGTGCCGAGCAGGCGGTGGAACCGGTTCTTCGCCGCGTCGCGCTGGACCGCGGCGTCGGGGATGAGGCCGACCAGGAAGAAGATGCTCGAGACCGTCAGATAGGTGGTGACGGCGAACACGTCCCACTCGAGCGGCGAGCGGAAGTTGGGCCACAGCTGGCGCTGGTTGGGATAGGGGAAGAGCCAGTACGGGAACCACGGCCGGCCCAGGTGGATGATCGGGAACAGACCGGCGGTCATCACGCCGAACACCGTCATCGCTTCCGCCACGCGGTAGACCGCACGACGGAAGTGCGCCCGGAACAGGAACAGGATCGCGCTCACCAGCGTGCCGCAGTGGGCGATGCCGACCCAGAAGACGAAGTTGGCCACGTACGATGCCCACATGACCGGCCGGGTGTGGCCGGCGACGCCGATGCCGTGCACGATCTGGTTCCGCTCGGCCACCATCCCGATCGCGAGGATCAGGAGGTCGAGCAGGAACACGCCCCACCAGATCTTCCCGGGACGTTCGAGCATCCGCAGGATGTCGGCGTTGAGCGACTTCTGCGTCATGCTCGCCGGCACGTGCTCGGTCACGCCGACGTCTTCGGCGCTCGACACGGGCTCGTAGGTCGTGTCGTCGTTGTTCGCCACGCGGCGCGCTCCTAGGCCGGGCCGGCGTCGCGCCGGACCCGTTTGAGGTAGGTCACGCCGGGCTTGGTGTTCAGTTCGTTCAGCACCCAGTAGCGGCGCTCGCCGTGCGAAGCCTTGTGGACCGCGCTCCCGGGATCAGCCAGGTCGCCGAACACGATCGCCTGGGTCGGGCACGACTGGGCGCAGGCGGTCTGGATCTCGCCGTCACGCACCTTGCGGCCCTCGTCCTTGGCGGTCCCCTTGCCTTCGAGGATCCGCTGGACGCACATCGTGCACTTCTCCATCACGCCCTTGTTGCGCACCGTCACGTCGGGATTGAGCTGCCAGTTGAGCGGCTCGGGGAACGCGAACGTCGGCTTCTCGGGCGCCGCGTAGTCGAAGAAATTGAACGACCGCACCTTGTAGGGGCAGTTATTGGAGCAGTACCGCGTTCCGACGCAGCGGTTGTAGACCTGGGCGTTGAGCCCCTCGGGATTGTGGTAGGTCGCGTATACCGGGCAGACGGTCTCGCACGGGGCATCACCGCAATGCTGGCACATCATGGGCACGAAGCGGACATCGCTCTTGCCCGGCTGCAGACTCTCCTCGAAGCGGTCGATGCGGATCCACATCATCTCGCGGCCGCGCTTGATCTGCTCCGTCCCGACGACCGGCACGTTGTTCTCGGCACTGCACGCCACGACGCACGCGCTGCAGCCGGTGCAGGAGTCGAGGTCGATCGCCATCGCCCAGCGATGCTCGGCCCGGGCGTAACTCCCGACCGCGATCGGGATGTTGCGCGGTCCGCGAGCGTCGTGCGCCGGCTCGTAGGCGGTGATCGTGTGGGCCGGCGGCTTCGCGTTCGGCGCCTGCTGCATGGGATACGTGTGACGACCGGGGCGCGTCTGCGAGGGCGGCACCACGTGATGCGGCGCGCCATGCGCCGCGCCTGCCGCGGCGTGACCACCGGCCGCGGTGCCGAGCAGCGCGGCGAGCGGCACGCTCTGGGCGAACCCGCGGTCGTGCTGGTGCTTCTCGCGCTGCGTCATCACCAGATCGGCGGCGGCGCCACCCTTCGCGATCGTGGCCCGCGCGCTCAGGTAGGCGATTGCGCCCGAGGCCCCGTCCTGCGCCTCGACCAGCAGCGCGGCGGCGTTGGCGCCGCGCTCCTTCGCATAGCGACCGTAGGCGGTGTGGCCCTGCCCGAGCGGGATCGCGATGACATCCTTGCGCAGCCCGGCATAGAGGTAGGCCGGCAGCTCGAGCTTGCCCGCCTCGGTCTCGACCCGCACCGGGTCGCCGGACTTGACGCCGATCTTCGCGGCCGTCTCGGGATGGATCTCGACCCAGGTCCCCCACACCGCCTTGCTGGTCGGGTCGGGCAGCTCCTGCAGCCACGGCTTGTTGGCGCCACGCCCGTCGTAGAGCGTGCTCGATGGATAGAGCAGGAGCGCCAGGTCCCCCGCCCCCTTGAGCTCGGGCACGGCGAAAGCGGGCGCGCCGGTCCAGCGCACCGGGGTGGCCGTCTCGGTGTCCCAGATGCCGCCGTTCTTAAGCGTGTCGTTCCAGAACGTGTCGAAGTCGCGTCCGGCGCCGTGCCGCTGGTGGAGCGGCTGCCAGCGCGCCTTGAGATACTCGGCCCAGGTCGCGGGCAGCGATCCGGCGAACCCGGCCCCCTGCGCCAGGGCGATCAGCGTGTCGCCGGCCGGGCGCGCGTCGAACACCGGCACCTTCTGCATCGCAGGCTGGATGATCGAGTGCACCCCGCGCGCGGTCTCGGAGTCGCCCAGGGTCTCGAGCGAGTGCGTCGAGGGCAGGATCAGATCGCACCGTTCGCTGGTCTCGTCGAGGACGCCCGAGAGCGACACGCGGAACGGCACCTTGTCCATCGCCGCGCCGAAGCCGGCCCAGGCGGGGATCGCGTACGCCGGGTTGGCGTCGAGCACCACGAGCACGCCCACCTTGCCCTGCGACATGTCCGCGATCAGCCGCTGGATGTCGTCGAACGATGCCACGGCGTCGAAGTCGAGAGTGCGGTCGAAGCGCACGGTCTGGCCCACGTTGCCGGCGGCGTAGTTGAGCAGGTTGACCGCCGCGATGAGCGCCACCGACTGATCGCTCTGGGCCGCGACCCCTCCCGCCACCGCGAGGCTCGGACTCTGCGTCGCGAACATCCGCGCCAGGCGCTCGACGGTCGCGGCCGGCACCTCGGTCTGCTGCTCAACCACCTCGGGCGTGTAGCTCGAGACCGCGTCGAGCAGCAGGGCGCGGTCGGAGACCGGCGTGCCCAGGCCTTGAGTCAGGATCGCCCGCGCCATCCCCAGTGCCAGCACCATCTCGGTGCCGGGCTTGATCGCCACCCACTCGTCGGCGTTGGCGCCGGTGAGCGAGAGCCGCGGCTCGACCGAGATGAAGTGGCCGGAACCGTCGCGACGGGCACGCATCGCGGCGAACCCGCGCGCGTGGCCGACCGGCGAGAGCCAGGTCTCGAGGAAGTCGGCGCCGAAGGAGACCACGCAGCGCGCGAGGCCGAAGTCGAAGTTCGGGATCTCGGCCACTCCGAACGTGCGCCGGTTCGCCTCGCGCATGCTCTCGTGGGCGAACGGCTCGTAGACCAGGTGCGTGGCCGAAGCGCCCGACGCCCACTCCGCGGCCAACCGGTGGAGCGAGCCGGTGACGTGGTCGGTCATGAGCGCGACGCCCTGCCCCGCCCTGGCCGCATCGCCGATCCTGGACGACGCCAGCGCGAGGCCTTCGTCCCAGGTGATGGGCTTCCACGCGCCGCCGGCCTTGACCATCGGCGTGCGCAGGCGGTCGGGATCGTAGAGTCCCTGCAGTCCCGCCTGTCCGCGTGCGCACAGCCCGCCCTGGTTCACCGGGTGGAGCGGGTTGCCCTCGACCTTGATGGCGCGGCCTTCGCGCGTCTTGACCAGCAGTCCGCATCCCGCCGGACACTCGCGGCAGGTGCTGGCGTACCAGTACGCCACGCCCGGCATGATGTCGTTGGGCGCGACCAGGTACGGGATGAGCCGGTCGGCGGCGGGCGGCGAACAGCCGGCCGCGGCGCCGGCCACGCCGATGCCGATCAGTCTCAGGAAGTCGCGGCGGTCGAAGACGACAGGCTCGGACACTCGGGATCCTCTAGTGGTGGCAGACCAGGCAGTCCATGCTGGCCGGGAACTTGGGATCGTCGAGCTTCGAACGGTGGCAGCTCACGCACCAGCCCATCCGGAGCGACGGGACCTGATAGACGACCGGCATGGTCTCGACCGGCCCGTGGCAGTCCTGGCACTTGATGCCCGCCTTGACGTGACGCTTGTGGTTGAACTTGACGTGGGCCGGCAGCGCGTAGACCTCAACCCACGGCACCTGCTCGCCGCGGTCGGCGAAACCGGTCAGCTTCACGATCTCGGGCCGGTCGGCGCGGGAGATCTTGTGGCAGCCCATGCATGTGCTCACCGCCGGGATGTTCGCGATCGCGGACTTCTCGGCACTGCTGTGGCAGTAGAGGCAGTCCATCCCCAGCTTGCCGGCATGGAGCTGATGGCTGAATGCGATCGGCTGCACCGGGCCCTTGGCGCCGTAGACCGGCGCGGAGGACGGCTGCGTGAGTGCGACCGTGGCCGCCGCGAGCGCGGCAGCGCATATGATGAGGGCGAGGGAGCGTTTCATTGGGCGGACGGGCGCAAACTATCGTGCCGTCCGGGGACTGTCAAATGGGTTGTGAATCCGGGCACATAGTCCGGCGAACCGCCACGCGGAGAAGACACTACGGGGGACTTTGACCACGCGATCCGGGGCATCGCGCCGACCGGAACGCGCATTCGTCAGCGGAGCCTGGCGGGGCTGACGGTCTTGATCTGCTCACCGACGGACAGCACGTCAGCGGGACGGCGATTGTTCAGGATCGCGGTCGACTCGAGGTCCAGCCCCTGGGCCCCCAGGGAGGCCACCGAGCTTTCGAACGTCCCGGCCCGGGTGAGGCGGGTCACCTTCACCCTGGCGGGTGTCGGATAGAGCCGGACGGTGTCGGTGAGCGGGCCGAATGACCGCGCGCTCGCGAGCACGCGGCGGAAGTCGGCGTCGTCGGGCGCCGCGGAGAAGCCGAGGATCTGGTACATCCGGCCCGGTCCGGCCCGGATAAAGGCCGCGGCGAGGACCCGCTGGGTGCCGGCCTGATTCGCGACGGCGATCCGGCCGACCCACGCCTGATACCCGCCGATGCGCTCGACCGCGCCGCTCGATCCGGCGATCTTACCGCTGCCCGCGAGGCTCGCGACGAAGTCCCCCGGCGACAGATCCTTCGCGTCGGCGAGGGTGAGCTGCATCGCGGCCTGCTCGCCCGGCGAGGCGAGCACGGCGGCGCGTGTGTTCTGATGCTTCCACCCCGCGGGAAACGTCATCCTGAAGGCCAGCCCCGGGTGGTAGAACTCGTCCCCCTCAAAATACCCTCCGCGAGGATCGTCGGCGAACACCATGCGGTCCAACCGGCGCAGGTACTCGTCGCGACGGATGATGAGCCCGCTCTTTCCCGTTCGCGCGACGCGCGCGAGCTCGGTGGTGCGCCCCTCGCGATCGCCGGGGTCGGGATGGGTCGAGAGGAATCCGGGCAGCCCCTGCCCCGCACGCTCGCCGACGCGCTTGAGCATCGCGTAGGTCGGAGGGATGTCCACCGGGTCGAAGCCGGCCTGGGTCGAGTAGTTGATGCCCGAGGCGTCGGCCTCGTTCTCGTGGTCGCGGCTGTATTTCAGGAACATCAGCCCGAGCGCCTGCTGGGCCACCTGCCCGTAGCGCGCGGCGGTCGAGGAGAGGATCGAGGCCACGCCGAGGCCGATCCCCGCCAGCTGCTGCCGGGAGATCTGGCTCGCGCTGTGCCGGTGGGTGACGTGGGCGATCTCGTGTCCGAGCACGCCGGCCAGCTGCGCCTCGGAGTTGAGGTGCGCGAGGATCCCGCGGGTGACGAAGATGTAGCCGCCCGGCATCGCGAAAGCATTGACGCTCGGGTCGTCGATGACCGTGAAGGTCCACTTCAGATCGGGCAGGTGCGAGACCTTCGCGATTCGCTGGCCGATGTCGTTGACGTAGCGCTGGATGGTCGAGTCCTCGTAGGCGCCGTATTCGGCCAGCACCGCCGGGTACCCCTCCCGCCCCATCTGCTCTTCCTGACCGGAGGTGACGAGCGAGAACTCGCGGCGTCCGGTGGCGGGGTTGGTCGCGCATGCGGCGAGGAGCGCCCCGAGCGATACGATTGCCAGGAGGATCAGAAGGGTCGCCCGCCGACGCGGACGCGCGGACGATCGGGATGACGGGCGGGAGGACGGGGCACTGCCAGCATCGTGCATGGACAGAACCCTAGCGCGAATGGCGACTCACCTCAACCCCCCAATGAAACGCAGGTTCAGTACCGCGGCACCGAGGGGTCCACGTCCTTCGACCAGGCGTCGATCCCGCCCTTGAGATTCTTGAGCTTACGGAATCCCGAGCGCCGCAAGAGCTCGAGCGCCCGCATGCTGCGCTGGCCGTGATGGCAGTGCAGCACGATGTCCCGGCTGGAGTCGAGCTCGGAGAGCCGGGCCGGGAGCGTGTTGAGCGGGATGAGCGTCGTCCCCGGCAGGTGGGCGATCTCGAACTCGTGCGGCTCGCGCACATCGATGACCGTCGGGCGTTCGCCGCGTTCGAGCCGGTCCTTCAACTCGCGGACCGAGATCTCCCAGTCGCGCGCCTCGGCATCCGCCTGCTCGACCGGCGTGAGGCCGCAGAACGCCTCATAGTCCACCAGCCCTTTGATGGTGCGTACGCGCCCGCACAGCGGACAGTCGGGATCCTTGCGCAGGGCCAACTCGCGAAACGTGAGCGCGAGCGCGTCGAACAGCAGCAGCCGCCCGATGAGCGACTCCCCGATCCCGAGCAACAGCTTGAGGGTCTCGACGCCCTGCAGCACGCCGATGATGCCCGGCAGCACGCCCAGCACGCCGCCCTCCGCGCACGAGGGCACGAGCCCCGGCGGCGGCGGATCGGGATAGAGGCAGCGGTAGCACGGCCCCACCCGCGCGTCGAACACGCTCGCCTGCCCTTCGAATCGGAAGATGCTGCCGTAGACGTTCGGCTTGCCGAGCAGCGTGCACGCGTCGTTGACCAGGTAGCGGGTCGGGAAGTTGTCGGTGCCGTCGGCGACGACGTCGTAATCCTTGAGGATGTCGAGCGCGTTCGCGCTGGTGAGGCGGACCTCGTGCAACTCCACCCGGACGCCGGGATTGAGGTCGGCGAGACGGTCCCGCGCGGCCTCGAGCTTGGGCCGTCCCACGCTGGCGGTGCCGTAGAGAATCTGGCGCTGCAGGTTGCTCGCGTCGACGCGGTCGAAGTCCACGAGGCCGATGCGCCCGACCCCCGCCGCGGCGAGGTAGAGGGCGAGCGGAGAGCCGAGCCCGCCGGTTCCGACGATGAGGACGCTCGAGGCCTTGAGCTTCCGCTGTCCGTCGAGACGCACCTCGGGCAGGATGAGATGGCGGCTGTAGCGGAGCAGCTCGTCCTGGGAGAGCGGCGGCAGGCCGGCGGCGCCGGTCGCCCACGCCGCCGGTTCCACACCGCCGGCGATGCTCGGGACGATCGAGAGGGTGTCATCCACGCCGAGCCGCGTGGCCTCGCGCTCGAGGTGCCGGACGTCCTCGGCGTTCCGGTAGACGTTCACGTACCGTCGAAGCCGGCCCTGCTCGTCATAGAGATGGGTGCGCAGCCCGGCGTGCCGGGCAACCAGCGCGGCGAGCGCCTCGCCGACGGTCGCCCCTTCGACCTCGACCACCGACTGGCGGTCCACGTAGGGCCTGAGCGGGGTCGGGATGTGGATCTTCGTGCGCTGCGTCATCGCGATCCCTACGGCTCCTCGGGGTGTCCCGGCACCGCCACTGCGGGCGATGGCTCGAGCGTCTCGGGTTCGAATCGCGAACGGTCCGTGGCGAGCCGCCATGCGCGGGCTTCCCCCACCCGGCCGGACGTCACGCTCACGATCAGGTAGGAATAATAGGGCCATGCGTGCTCGAGGTCGAAGGCCGAAGGAAATGCCGTGTGTTCCGGGTGGGAATGGTAGAACCCCACCACGTCGAGCCCCTCGTGGCGCGCCTCGCGCTCGACGACCAGGAGCTGCTCGGGCGTGATGAGATAGCGATTGTGGCGCGAGTCCTCGCGCTGGTTCTCGAACACGACCACGCGCTCGACCACCCGGCGGGCTCCTTCATCCCGGCCCACGAGCACGCCGCAACCCTCCTCGGGGTAGGCGCGGGCCAGATGCGCGTGGACCTGCTCCAGCCGGAGCGGGTCGAGGTGGAGGCTCATGCGTCCGCGCGCCAGAGCGGCTCGCTCAGATAACGCTCGGCGCTGTCGGGAAGGATCGCCACGACGACGCCATGCGCGAGCCCGCGCGCCACGCGCGCGGCCGCCACCAGCGCGGCGCCCGCCGACCAGCCGAGCGGGAGTCCACGGCGCGCCTGTCGCTTCACCATGTCGATCGCTTCGTCGCTCGCCACCTCGACCGTACGCTGGTGCGCCCCCGGATCGTAGATCGGCGGCGTCATCGCGCTCGCCAGGTGCTTGAGTCCTTCCAGCGCGTGTAGAGGCGAATCCGGCTGCACCGCGATTGCGACCAGTGCGGGGTTCAGCACGCGCAAACGCCGTGCCGTCCCCACCATCGTCCCCGACGTGCCGATGCCGGCGACGAGGTGGGTCACACGACCATCGGTCTGTCGCCAGATCTCCTCGGCGGTGCCGACGTAGTGCGCCTGCCAGTTGGCCGGGTTCGCATACTGGTCGGCATGGTAGAACCGTTCGGTGTCCGATGCGGCGAGACGGCGCGCCTCGCGGATCGCGCCATCAGTGCCGTCCATCGCGTCGGTGAGCACCACCTCGGCGCCCAGGGCGGCGAGCAACCTGAGGCGCTCGGCGTTGGCGTTGGCCGGCACGCACAGCGTCACCGGGAAGCCCCGCGCCGCGCCGATCCACGCGTATGCGATCCCGGTATTCCCCGAGGTGGCGTCGAGCAGGATCCGACCCGGGCGGAGCGCTCCGTCGGCCTCGGCCGCCCGGACGATCCCCCATGCCGCGCGATCCTTGACCGAGCCGCCGGGGTTCAGCCATTCGGCCTTGCCGAGCACCGTGACGGCATCCGGGACGGCCTCAAGCCCGCCGATCGACAGCAGGGGCGTATCGCCGATCCGGGCGGTGAGATCTTCCCCGAGATGGGGTTCGAGGAGCGTGCGCGCGGGTGTCATATGCCTTCGATGCGCGTCGGCCCGCTCCGTTCGCCTCGTTCTGCGTCGGGGCCGACGGTTCAGCCCGACGCCCTGTCCTTCGCGGGCGTGGCGAGCGCGCTCAGCCGGGTCATCGTGGCCCAGTTCCGCGTGGTGACGTCGTCTCCCAACGCCCGGCCCACGGCCCCCCAGAGGGCGCTCTCGATCGACCCGCCCGGGCACCAGAGATAGGCCACCCGACGCCCCAGCGCGAAGGCCTCGGGCGCCCAATCCTGTCGCGCCAGCCCTGCGATCCGGGCGCGATCCGCGGCCCTGCGCGGCACGGCGACCAGCAGCAGGGACGGGTTGTCCGCGACCCTGTCGAGCGGGTTCCGGGCAACCGCGGTGGCGAGTTCGGGCGCCGTGAGCACGGTGACCCGGGCGGCGACGCCCAGCCGGGTGACCATCGCCTTCTCGATCCTTGGGGCCGGATCGTCCTTCGCAGACGCGGGCACCGCGGCGGGGATGTCGAAGATGACGTTGCCGCTGTTCAGCACGGTGCGGACGTCAACGTAGCCGAGGCCCTCGACCAGCGCGCGCAGGTCCGCCATCGCGATCCGCTTGGCGCGGCCGACATTGATGCCGCGCAGCAGCGCGATGTGCGTGCCGGCCATGCAATCCTTAAGGGGCGCCGGGCCTCTCCTACCGCCCCGCCCCCACCGCCGCCGCCACCAGCCGCGTTTCGAGCGCGGCGAGCTCGTCACGCAGCCCCTGCGGCAGGCGCGACCCGAACTGTTCGAGGTGGGCCCGCATCGCGGGCAGCTCCGCGAGCCAGCCCTCGACATCCACCCGCAGCAGCTCCGCCAGGTGATCCTCGGCGATGCGCAGGCCCGAAAGGTCGAGCGCCCCCGGCGCCGGCAACCGGCCGATCGGTGTGTCCACGGCCTTCCCGGTGCCTGATACCCGCTCGAACACCCACTTGAGCACGCGGCTGTTTTCGCCGTAGCCGGGCCAGAGGAACTTTCCGTCCGCGCCCTTGCGAAACCAGTTCACATAGAAGATCTGCGGGAGGTGCTTCGCCTCGGCGTTCGCGCCGAGCTTGAGCCAGTGTGCGAAGTAGTCGCCCATGTGGTAGCCGCAGAATGGCAGCATCGCGAACGGGTCGAAACGCAGCGTGCCCACCGCGCCCGCGGCCGCCGCGGTGGTCTCGCTGCCCATGATCGAGCCCAGGAACGTGCCGTGCCGCCACGAGAGCGCCTCGTTGACCAGCG
>JBKJXJ010000221.1:0-10634 GCA_046716125.1 Candidatus Eiseniibacteriota bacterium | reverse complement strand
GGTTCCTGATGATCCGGACCGCGGTCAGCGCGGACGATGCGGGCGTGGTCCGGGTGGTGCTGAACTTCTTCGGTGACCTGCGGCGCGCGATGGGCACTAGCGCCGTCCAATCCCGCCCATGAGCGCGACCGCCTCGCGCTTCCCCGAAGGCTCGCTCCTCGGCCCGTACGAGGTGATCGCCCTCCTCGGCGCGGGCGGCATGGGCGAGGTCTACCGCGCGCGCGACCCGCGGCTCGGGCGCGAGGTGGCGATCAAGGTGCTGCCCACGCCCTGGCGCGCGACGCGGAGCGGCTCGCCCGCTTCAAGCGCGAGGCCCGACTGCTGGCGGCCCTGAGCCACGGCGGGATCGCATCGATCTTCGGCGTCGAGGAGGCGGCCGGCGCGCGCGCGCTGGTCATGGAACTGGTGGAGGGGCCCACGCTCGCCGAGCGCATCGAGCAGGGGTCAATCACTCCCGCCGATGCCCTGCCCATCGCGCGCCAACTCGCCGAGGCGCTCGAGTACGCGCACGAGCGCGGCATCGTGCACCGGGACCTCAAGCCCGCGAACGTGAAGCTCCGACCCGACGGCACGGTCAAGGTGCTGGACTTCGGTCTCGCCCGGGCGCTCGCGACCGAGACCCACGGCTCGACCGCCGAGCTCAGTCAATCGCCGACCCTCACCCAGCGGATGACGCACGCCGGGATGATCCTGGGGACCGCCGCCTACATGTCCCCCGAGCAGGCGTGCGGGCGCGAGGCCGACCGCCGCGCGGACGTGTGGGCGTTCGGCGCCGTGCTCTACGAGATGCTGACCGGGCGCCGCGCGTTCGGGGGCGAGACGATCTCCGAGATACTGGCCGCAGTGATGCGCGACCAGCCGGGTTGGTCGGCGCTCCCGGCAGGGCTCTCGCCAGGCTGGCGGCGGCTGCTCGAGCGCTGTCTCGCCAAGGATCCGCGCCGGCGAATGCAGGCGATCGGAGAGGCGCGCATCGCCCTCGAAGACATCGCGGCGCACCCACAAGAAGCGGAGCCCGACATGGGCACCGCGGCCGGGGCCGCCCCGGCAAAACACGCCGCGCTCATCCCTTGGCTCCTCGCCGCGGCGGCCGTGGTGGCCCTAGCCATCACGTTATGGCGCAAGCCCCCGGCCACGTCCGCCACCGAGCTGAGCATCGTGCCTGCAGCCGGGCAGCGCGTGGCGGAGGACCGCGGCTATCACCCGATGGCGATCGCTCCGGACGGCCGCGCGATCGCCTACACGGTGCGCGACGCGGGTGTGCTCAAGCTGCGGCTGCGCCGGCTCGATAGGCGCGAGGACATCGAGATCGCGGGAGCCGATGGAGCGAGGAGTCTCTTCTTCTCCCGGGACGGCCAGTGGATCGGGTTCTTCGACACTCAGAAGATGCGCAAGGTCTCGGTTCGCGGCGGCGCGCCGGTCGATCTGGCCGATGCGAACCAGGACCGGCTGGGCACGTGGCTCGACGACGGCACGATCGTGTATTCACGCAACACCACGGAGCCGCTCTACCGGATTCGCGAGAGCGGCGGCGCGCCGGTCGCCCTCACCACGCTCGACACGACGGCCCGCGAGCGCACACACCGATTCCCGAGCGCGCTGGACGGCGGGCCGTGGGTGGTGTTCACGGCCCAGACGGTGGCGAGCCCGGGCGGCTACGACGATGCGAGCATCGACGCGGTTTCGGTCAAGACCGGCGAGCGCCGCCACCTGTACAAGGGCGCTCGGCGAGCCGTGTGGGTGCCCGGCGGCTACCTGATGCTGGCGCGCGGCAGCGATCTCCTCGCGGTCCGTATCGATCCCCGCAACCCGCGCATCACCAGCGACCCGGTGCCGGTCCTGGCCGACGTGGCGGGGGACGCATCGAACGGGGCGTCGTACTTCAGCCTCGCGGACGACGGCACCCTGGCCTGGATCCCCGGGGGCGAGCCCGAGAGCGTGCGCGAAGTCGGGTGGTTCGATCGCGGCGGGCGCTGGACGCCCACGGCAATCCCGCCAGGTCCCTACAAGCAGCTCGTCCTGTCGCCTGATGGCAGACGGATCCTGATCACGGGCGGCGCCGGGGGCGGAGCGCTCGATGTCTGGCTGGCCGATGCCGGTAGCGGTGCGATGAACCGACTGACCAGCGGCGCGCGCGGCGGACTCGCCGCCTGGTTCCCGGACGGGCAGCGGTTCGCGAGCACCGAGCGCGACAGTCTGGGAGTGGAGAAGGTGATCGTGCGTCGGCTCGACGGCGCCGGGGGGCATCGGGAGCTTCATCGCGCCGCGCACCCGCTGATGGTGACCAGCATCAGCCCCGATGGGCGCCTGGTGCTGTTCTGTGACTACGGCTTGCGCCAGGGGCGGCTGCACCTGGCGGCGACCGACGGCCTTGGGCCAGCGCGCGAACTGCGGGCCGAGGGCGATCACTACGAGGAGGCCGGGAAGCTCTCCCCGGATGGCCGCTGGCTGGCCTACGTGTCGAACGAGGCTGGCCGTGAGGAGGTGTTCGTGCGGCGCTTCGATGGTGGCGGCGCGAGCTGGCAGATCTCCACCCACGGGGGCGGGGCTCCGCGGTGGGGGCGCGAGGGTCGCGAACTGTTCCTCGTCTCGGGCGAAATACTACAACGCGTGAGCATTGCGGCTCTTGGTGACGAGCTTTCCGTCGGGCCGCCCGCGCCGATGTTCGAGGTCTCCTCATCGCCATTCGAATCCAAATACCGCGACTACGACTACGACCCGGCAGGAGACCGCTTCCTGTTCACGCGTCCGCCGCGCGGCATGGCCGAGCGCCGCGAGATCGCGTTGTCGCTGGGGTGGGCGAAGCGGTTGGGGGAGAAGCTTGGAGCAGCGGGCGCGGAGCGTAGGAGATGACGCTCACCCCCGGCACCCGCCTCGGCCCCTTCGAGATCGTCGCCCCGCTCGGCGCGGGCGGGATGGGCGAGGTCTATCGCGCCCGCGACTCGCGCCTCGGGCGCGAGGTGGCGATCAAGGCGCTGCCGGCCGAGCTCGCGCACGATCCCGAACGGGTTGCGCGGTTCGAGCGCGAGGGCAAGCTGTTGGCCTCGCTCAACCACCCGAACATCGCCGTGCTGTACGGGATCGAGCGCACGGACGGCAGGCTCTGCCTGGCGCTCGAGCTCATCGAAGGCGAGTCGCTGGCGGAGCGCCTGAGGCGCGGCGCGCTGCCGATCGACGAGGCGTTCGAGGTCGCGGCGCAGGTGGCGTCGGCACTCGAGGCCGCCCACGAGGCCGGGGTGATTCATCGCGATCTGAAGCCCGGCAACGTCATGCTGCGGCCCGACGGAATCGCGAAGGTGCTCGACTTCGGGCTCGCGCGCGGTCCGGCGAGCGGCACCACCCAGACCGACCTGACGCAGTCCCCGACGATGACGAGTCCCGCCACGTTGGCCGGAGTGATTCTCGGCACGGCCGCGTACATGAGCCCCGAGCAGGCGAAGGGCCGGGCGGTGGACAAACGCGCCGACACCTGGGCCTGGGGCTGCCTGCTGTACGAGCTCCTCACCGGCCACCGGGCGTTTCCCGGCGAGGACGTGTCGGAGACGCTGGCCGCGATCCTCAAGAGCGATCCCGATTGGAGCGCGCTGCCGCCCGGCATGTCGCCGCGGGTTCGCGAACTGCTCGAACGCTGCCTGCGGAAGGATCCGCGTGAACGGCTGCGCGACGCCGGCGATGCACGGTTGCTTCTGGCGGAGGCACGCGCGCGCGGCCCGGAGCCCGCGCCGGCCGCGAGGCGCCGCCCGGCGCTCGCGCTGATCGCGGTGGCGGTCGTTGCCGCGCTTGCGGGCGTGCTGGTGACGAAGCAGAGGACGCGCAGGCCTGCGCAAGTCCCGGCGACGCTCGCGATCACTGCCCCCGCGGGAGTCACGCTGGGGACCGGATCCTCGTTGGCGATCTCACCGGACGGGCTGCGGGTCGCGTTCACCGGGTCCGACAGCCTCGGCGCAACGAGCATCTGGGTGCGCGATCTCGCACGCGATCCCGCGCGCAGACTTCCCGGCACGGAGGGGGCGGAGTCCCCGTTCTGGTCACCCGACGGTCGCAGCCTGGGTTTCTTCGCGGCAGGCAAGCTCCGAACCGTGAATGTCGCGAGCGGCGCGGTGGAGACGCTCTGCGATGCGCCGCTGGCGCGTGGCGGTGCGTGGGGCAAGGGTTACATCGTGCTCCAGCCGCGGTCGCTCGGGCCCTTGATGAAGGTGCCCGAGCGCGGCGGTGAGCTCTCGGCGACCACCGTGGTGGACAGCGCTTCCGGCGAGTCCGGGCACCGATTCCCAAGCTTCCTTCCGGACGGCGAGCATTTCCTCTACAGCGTGCTGCCGAGTATGAACGGCGTGCATACGATCGCGGTGGGCTCGCTGGCCGGGGCGCCGGGCAAGCGGGTGGCGCGAGCCGTATCGGGAGCGACTTACGCGGCGCCTGGTTACCTGCTCTTCGGCCACCAGGGCGCCGTACGCGCCCAGCGCTTCGACACCCGGTCGCTGCGGGTCTCCGGTCCCGAACGCCCGGTGCCCGGTCTGAGCATGATCGATCCCTTCTCCGGCGGCTCGCCCATCGTCTCCGCCTCGGCGAACGGGATCGTGGTTCAGTTCTCCAGCGAGGATGTGTCGCTCGGACTGGCCTGGATGGACCGTGCTGGCCGTGCGCAGGGACAGCTCGCTGTGCCCCAGGGGATCTATCGGCGCGGAGAGATCTCGCCCGATGGTCACCGCGCGGCGTTGGAATTCAGCCCTCGCTCCGAAGACCCCATGTCGGTGTGGGTCCTCGATGTCGCCCGGGAGACGCTGCAGCGCATGACGTTCGAGGGCGATAGCTACGCTCCCATCTGGTCGCCGGACGGCCGCCAGATCGCCTTCGTGCGCCCGACGAACGGTCGCCACGCGCTGTGGACGATGCGCGCCGACGCGCCAGGATCCGAAAGCCTGCGGCTCGAGCTGCCGAGCGCCTACAACACGACCGTCCAGTGGACGCCCGATGGGCGCGGGATCGTCCTCCGCTCGCAGGGCACCGACACGCAGCAGGACATCGTGCTCGCCACGCCCGGCGACTCGGCGACGTGGCGGCCGCTCCTCGCCACGCGCTTCAACGAGCTGCACGGAACCCTGTCGCCCGACGGGCGCTGGATCGCGTATCTCACCGACGAGACGGGAGGGCTCGAGCTCTACGTGCGCGAGTTCCCCTCGCTCGCCAAGCCGACGCGCGTCTCTCCGGCCGGCGCGTACGCCGCTTCGTTCATGCAGCATCGCATCGGTCGGCCGTTGTGGAGCCGCGACGGCCGCGAGCTGCTCTACGTCGCCGCCGACGGCCGCACGATGCTGGCCGTCGAGGTGCGGCCGGGGGATCCGATTGCGTTCGGCGCCCCGCGGCCGCTCTTCCGGCTGCCGCCAGGAACCGTTGATCTGTGCGCCGCGCCGGGCCTCGACCGCTTCCTGGTCGTCGTCCCTCCGGCCGGGCAGGCGAGCCCCAGCGCCGTGGTGCTGATGAACTGGACCGCGCTCCTGCGGGATCAACCGTGACGCAGGCGAGGCTCTTTCGGACCCTCGCGGGCTGGCCTTCGCGCAGAGACTTCGCAATAACTCTCGGCCCCGCAGTCCGTTGAGGCGGCATAGCCAAGTGGTAAGGCGAGGGTCTGCAAACGCGGGACCTCGAAAACACGTCACCTACGAAACCGAAGCCTGCAAACAGGTCCGCAGCAACTCAATGCACGACGCCCCAGAGTGTTGAGTCCTCTGGGGCGTTGCCGCGATGGTGGCCAACGGTGGCCACCGAGAGGGACTAGCCAATCTGACCGTAGCCAGCGCAGTAGCCATCAGGGACGAAGCATCTCAGCGAGGGGCCGTTCCTGGGGAGGGCGGGGGCGACGTCGTCTGCTTCCACGTCTGCTTCCATGTCTTGACGACCGGCGAGGGTGGTCCTAGACTGCCACTGCATCGACGCCGACTGGGCTTCTCTCGCGAGGAGTTCACCGGCCCCCTCCGAGTTGCGACTCGGAGGATTTTTTCTTTCTGGGTGAGAGGATGACTCGGACCGCGTTCCTCGTCGACGGTTTCAATCTCTACCACTCCCTCAAGGATGCCAGCTTCCGGCTGGGCCTTCGAGGTGCCGGAACCCGTTGGCTCGACTTGCGCTCCTTCTGTTCGTCCTTCCTTCACATCATCGGCGGCGGCGCCCAGATCTCGGGCGTTCACTACTTCTCGGCACTGGCGAAGCACCTCGAGGCGACGCGCCCGATGTGACCGCGCGGCATCTCGCCTACATTGAATGCCTTCGCGCTACGGGAGTGTTCGTCGAGCTGGCTCAGTTCAAGGAGAAGCGGATCTCTTGTCCTCACTGCCGGCAGGAGATCAGGCGCCACGAGGAGAAGGAGACGGACGTCGCCGTCGCCGTGACCCTCCTCGACCTTTTCTTGCGAGACGAATGCGACGCTGCCGTGCTGGTGACGGGCGACAGTGACATCGCCCCCGCGGTACGGCTGGCTCAGCGCCAGTATCCGAGCAAGGCGATCTACTGCTGCTTCCCGTTCAACCGCCAGAGCCTCGAACTCAAGAGCCTGGCTCAAAAGTCCTTTAAGATCGCGAAAGAGCGCTACGCGCGGCACCAGTTCCCGAATCCTGTCGTGCTCGCAGACGGCCGGAGCGTGCCCAAGCCCGCAAGCTGGTGAGGAATCCCGAGAGGCTTGGTGCCGTTCTGCCTGTTGCCTATCGGCTTGCCTCGGCCTTCCCTCGCGGGTCGACCGAATACCCCATGGCGCGATACCCCCTGAGCCGTTTCCGGAACATCGCCTCGAGTAACGGGACGCCTGCGTCGACGTAGTCGTAGATTCGCACCTCGGTCTTCTCTGGAAGGTGGCGATGGAGGCGGCCGGCGTACTGGATCAGCGTGCCCTTCCACGAGACCGGGAGGGCGAGGAAGAGCGTGTCCAGACGCGGGTCGTCGAATCCCTCGCCAGCGAACCGACCCGTGGCCACGATCACCCGTTCTTCATCACGAGGCGTAGCCTCCAGTCGCTCGAACACCGCGCGGCGGGCCTTCTCGGTCATCCCGCCTTGTAGGACGATGACGTTCTTGACCGCCTTGGAGAGCTCCAGGGTGAGGAACTCGAGGTGCTCCCTGCGCTCCGTCAGAACGAGCGGTGAGCGGCCGGTCGCGACCGCGGCGATGATGTCGTCAACGATGAGTGAGTTGCGTCCGTCATCACCCGCGAGGCAGCGGTACACGTCCTGAATCGTCGGCGACGTCGGGTTCGGAGGTAAACGAAAGCCTGTCTCGCGCACCAAGAGCTCACGCGAGAAGGATCTCGCGGCAAGATTGCGCGAGTCGACAATGTGCCGGATCGGTCCGATCTGCATCTCGAGGATGGGATGGTGCCCGTCTCGGCGTTGCGGAGTCGCGGTGAGCCCCGTCACGAACCGTGCCTTCACCTCGCACATGACCCGCTCGAACGAGACGGCCGGGACATGATGGCACTCGTCCACGATCACGTGGCCGTAGCCGGCGACGAGGTCCTCTACCTGATCTCCTCGAACGAGGCTCTGGAGCATGGCGACGTCAAGCCTGCCGTTGGGCTTGTTCTTGCCCGCCCCGATCCTACCGATCTCGGCGGGCGAAACACCCAGGAAGATGGCGAGTTGCGTGACCCATTGATCGAGGAGCGGACGACGATGAACGAGGATCAGGGTGCTACGGGCGCGCCGGGCCGCCAGGTAGATCCCGACGACGGTCTTGCCCGTGCCCGGCGGGGCGACGAGGACGCCGCCGTCCTGTCGGAGCAGGGCCTGTGCGGCCTCCTTCTGGGAGGGCGTCAGTATCCCTTGGAACGTGGCAACGAGTGCGGTTCCGGCCACCCGCTTGTCCTCGAGGGTCAACTCGATGCAGTACTCCCGGAGCAGGCTTTCGAGATCTGCCAGACAGCCCCGCGGCAGCGCAACGTAGTCGCCGGTATCTTCTGCGCATGAGATCACGCGCGGCGTCAGGGCGGTCGACAGACGGAGATTCTGGCGCTTGAAGAACTCCGGATTCTGGAACGCGGCCAGGCGCTTGATCTGGTTCAGAAGCGGGGAGGGCAGACCCGCCTTCTCCACATAGAGACTCTGTGCGAACACGGTCAAGATGCGCTTGGGAAGTGGCGGGGTGATCTGAGGTCTCGAAGGGAGCCTGCTGGGCGAGCGATCCCAGGGTGCCACGTTCGAATCGTCTGCCGCTGTGTCGGCCGATCGCACGCCGACCACGAGGCCTTTGCGCTGGGCCTCGGTCGCGATGCGGTCAATATCCTGCGGGGCCGATCTCGGTACGGAAGCCAGATAGGCCCACTGATTGGCATGGGGAAGCATCTGGCCGTCGAGGAATACCGTGTTGCCTGCCTGACGCGGCTCGTGTTGGAACGGAAGCGCAATCAAGTTCCCGAATCCACCGCGGGGCATCGTGTCCTGATTCGGAAAGAGCCGGTCGTACGAATCCATGCTCAGTTGGTGACGCCGGGACATCGTCTCGGTGACGAGGTAACAGCCCATCCGCCGCGCGGTGCTCGCCGGGATAGGCGCGGTGAAGAAGAACCACACGTGGGCGCCATTCCCGGAGCGCGATCGCTCTACGGCCGGGTGAATGCCGATACCCCGACAAGTCTCGCGAAGGGCGGCGACATCCTCTGCCCAGGAGGCCTTGTCGAGATCGATGGCCAGCAACCAGCACGTCTCGTCCGTCAGCAGGGGGTACATGCCGACGACGTGGCGGCCCTGAAGGTGGTCCAGGATGACTTGATCATCAAACGGCAGGAATGCGTGGTTCGGACATTCACCGCACTTGATCCGTGGCTTTTCGCAGACTCCGCGAATCCACTCGTTGGCGCATGCGGGAGCGTAGCCACGCTTTCCGGTCCGGGAGTTCGTCCACAACCTGGGGAACACGTCGAGGCGCCCCCGGAACAGGCTTCGAAACAGCGCGATCTTCTCGACCGACGACTGGACCGGGACGTCGGCGACCTGAGAATCGAGGTGCGCTGTCGCCGGCTCATTGCTAACGCGCACCAGCTCGTCCTTGCTTGCCTCGAGGCGCCTGCGAGATTCCTGCAGTTCGGCATCAAGCCGACCGATGCGCTGCTGGATCTCGAGGATCGACTTCTCAAGCAGCTCTCGACGCGTCTGATTCTCGGGCAAAGCGGGTGCCTCGTGGGTAGGGGTGCCGGATCTCCGCCATGACGCTCCCGGGCGATCGGGGGAGCGGTCGCGATCCTGATGGCGCGACCTGCACTTCCAGAACCGTAGTCAGTGGTCATTCAAGCCCGCGAAGCGGATCCAGCGCAACCCAATCGCGGAAGCACGCTTGGACGAGTTGGCCCGGGACCAATGGTGCGGGTCCGTTGGACCCTCACCGCTTGGCCAGGAGTCGCCGAGTGCGGTATAACTCTCTGCGCCGCAAGAACGTGGCGGCGGCATAGCCAAGTGGTAAGGCGAGGGTCTGCAAAACCCTTATTCCCCGGTTCGAATCCGGGTGCCGCCTCCAACTCAGGCCATGATCACAACTTGTGCCAGCCATACCGCCCGGCCTCACTCAGGCTCCTCTGTGGCTCGCCCTAGTCAGCGCAAACCACCCGAGCAACTTCCCTCATCTCACCATCATCGAGACCGACCAGAACGTCACGTACGGCCCGGAGCCTGGCGGACCCTGGCTCCCATCCCGCGAGACGATTCGCAATCCCCGTCGCCGCCCCACGAGACCGTCGCTTGGCCACGATGTCGGGCACGCCCACCGGATTGGGCGTGATCGCATAGCCGACCTGCTCGAGCACGTCGCCCAGCAGTGCCTGATGGATCTGCCCCTCGATCTGTGACCCGGCCCCACCGGGGGCAGCGGCGTCGATGCGCCCGCGAAACTCCTGCAGGGCCGCCGCCAGCTTGACCTCGCGCAGGGCGCCGGTGGATTGCTGAGCTCGCGGCGGATGCTCGCTCCGGCCCCAGACCACACGATCAGCGACCCCGGTTGTGCCGGCCTCGAACAGCCGCGACCAGGCCTCCCGATCCAGGATCCAATCGCTCCATCCCTGATTGAGCTCGCCCGCCAAGGGCGACAGCTCGGCCAGCTCCGAGAGCTGCCGTTCGTCATACGTCTTGGCCTGAAGGCCCACCGCGCGCACCAGGACCCAGCGCGGCCCATGCAGGAGACGGTCGTTCAGTAGCACGATGACGTAGCCGGTTGGACCGACGCCTACCAGATCGCGATCCCCGATCGGGATCGTCCCGGAGCGGGACGTCTTGACCTCGAGGCGAACCTCGCCCGGAAGATCAGGCATCGGAGAAGCGACCTCCTTCCCAGCGGCCGAGCACCTTCCTCTCTGCCCCGTGGCTGGCCAGAGCCTCGGCGAAATCCGGCTGATGGGTCAGGATGATCACTTGCGGACGATGAGGGAGCTTCGCGAGTTCCCTAGCGAAATTCTTCTGCAGAGTGGGATCCATGCCCTGGGCCGGGTCGTCGAGCAGCAGGAATCCCAGGCGATGCGAGTCCCCGGACGCCAGGCCGAGCAACAGGGCCATGCCGGCGGCCGACATGTCCCCCTCGCTCAACACGTGGCCGACCGCATCCCCGAGCGTCGCCATTCGTGACGAGGTCGCGCGCAGGCTGTAGGAAACCTTGTTCCGGCTCATGCT